>DAOVSY010000629.1 GCA_030633365.1 Spirochaetaceae bacterium
AAGGAGAATTTTACGTGGTACAACTTCAGTAGAATTTGAAGAAGGTATTCAGACTGTAAGTGTCTCTGCAGAGTATTCAGAGGAAGTAATTGGCAGCAGAGAGAAACTTGCTAATTTTTTATTACCTTTGGATCAGAGTGCAGTACCTCTAAAACATTTCTTTGATTTTTCAGAAAGTACCGGTGTTGCAGGTCTTACTTCAGAGAATGGTGAAAGGATATTCAGGGTCTACAGTAAACTTACTCCAGGAACACCTTCGACAGAAAAATTAGAAAAGGAACTTAAGATAAAAAATATTTTAGAAGAGAAGCTTGATCTTCCAGCTGGTTATTCTGTTGTTTTTGAGAATTCCAGTCAGGAGTTGGATGATTCTATTGATTCTCTTTATCTCTCTTTAGGAATAGCAGTTATATTAATTTTTCTGTTATTAGCTTTTCAGTTTAATTCACTAATAATACCTCTGGTTATTCTTGTAACAGTTCCTCTTGGTTTAATTGGGGTTATAATAGCACTCTTTGTGTTTAAATCAAGTTTAAGTTTAAATGCCCTCCTTGGAACTATTATGCTTGCTGGTATTGTTGTAAATAATGCAATTATAATGATTGATTTTTATATAAGAATTTTACCCGAATATGATAATAAAATAGATGCACTTGTTAACACAGCCGGTTTAAGATTTTCACCTATAATTATTACTACACTAACCACAATTTTCGGGATGCTTCCTATAGCAATAGGTATAGGGGAGGGATCAAATATAATACAACCCTTGGGAATTGCTGTCTCTGGTGGTCTAATGATATCAGCTTTATTTACTTTCTTTGTTGTCCCCAGCATTCTTAGATTTGTAAACATAAGAAAGTCTGATGGATAAAAAATTGTAAAGGGAATAGTATAGTTAATATGTTGACAAAGTTTTTATCAGAAGAAGAAAGACAGGAAGGTCAGAAAAGAGTTTATAATTTCCAGGCTTTAAATGGCCTGGGTTTCAACTTCATGGGGGAAACTCCGGTTTACCTTATGGCAATTCATTTTGGGGCAACAAATATAGAACTTGGCTATATATCTTCTGTGATATTTCTTACAGGTTTTATTCTGGCAGGACTCCCCAGATTATTGGCCGGGAAGAATATGGTTAGTGTTCAGTCTACAGCCTGGCTAATTAGAGGGGTTATAGTTTTATTTTACGGTTTTCTTATTTTTTTGGATGGTCGTCCTGCTGTAATACTTATACTAATAGTATATACACTTTTCAGTGCTGCCAGAATGGTTGGAGTTGCTGTCTGGAATCCTCTTATAAAAATGGTAACAAGTTCTGAAAACAGAGGCATGATTCTTGCTCAGGGAAATATTATAAATCAAACATCCTCTGTTATATCTAAATTAACAAGTTTTATTCTTACCTCCTTTACTTTTTTTTCCGGGATAATAGGGATTTTACTTCTTCAAATTTTTGGTGTATTTTTTAATACTGCTGCTGCCCTGCAATTAAAAAAAATTCCATGTAGAGAAAAAGTTGAATATAAAAAAGGACGAAATATATTTGTTATACTTAAGGAGTC
>DAOVSY010000077.1 GCA_030633365.1 Spirochaetaceae bacterium
TTACACCAAATACAAGAAATATGGAAACAAGCATTATAATTATAAGTTTAATTCCGTATTTCATTAAATAAGCAAAGTCTCCGGAAAACTCTATAATTAGACCTTCTTCTGCCGGTATTTCTTCCCTGATCATTTTTTCTATTTTGACAGAAATTTCATTCAATGATGTTCCGGGTTTATTCCCGGCTGTTACATGAACAGTTCTGGTTTGATTTTCTCTTATTATGGAGACAGGGCCCATTGTTTTTTCATATTTAGCAAAGCTTGCAAGAGCTATTCTCTGACCGGAAGGATTCATAACAAAGATCTTATCCAGATCAGGCAGGTCGTTTCTATCTTCATGATCCAGAATAATAATTATGTCATATTCAGAACCTCTGTCCCTGTATCGTGATGCTACCATACCATCGATACTGGCCTTAATTTCCTGGCCTACAGAATATATATTAAGACCGAATGAGTAGAGCATATTTCTGTCAATCATTATTTCTACCTGGGGTAATCCATCTTTAATATTAATAAGTGGTTCAGTCACCTCAGGGAATTTTTCAATAAGCAGTTCCTGAATTCGTTCCGCAATTTTTTTTGATTTATCCAGATCTTCTGTTTTAATAAGAATATCCACCGGGCTGCTTTGAAAGCCACCTGCCTGGTTAGCTCCAAAAGAAAAAACTGCAGAAGGGAAGTCATTAAAGTGACTTCTTAACTTTTCTTTTACGGTATCAGAATTATCAATTCTATCTTTAAATGGTGGAAGATTAACCATTACTGTACCCTTATGGGTTTCTGCCGAACCGAGAAAGCCAAAAAAGCTCTTGGAACCAGCTTCTATGACGATCTCTTCAAACCCATTAATTTCATCACGAATTATGGATTCAAACTGAAGAAGAACAGATTCGGTTACCTCCAGTTTTGTTCCCTGGGGGAGTTCCACTGATATCTGTATCATCTCATCCATTTGAGATGGCATAAACTCAAATCCTGCACCAAGAACCATAAACATTGTAACTATAAAAATAAGTAGAATTGTTATAATTGTAATAACCTTGTGTTTTAATATACGGGCAATTGACTTTTTATAGGCATTATCCAGATTGATAAAAAGTGATTCCATAAAATTATCAATTACTTTTAATAAACCTTTAAGAGGCCTTTGCTTTCTACTGGAAATAGGTAAATAGCGGCTGGCCAGAACAGGGATCAGTGTAACAGCTACAATGAGCGACGAAGCGAGAGATATTACAACTGTAAAGGATAGACCTGAAAATAGCTCTCCATAGATGTCTAACTGGTCTTTGAAAATAATAATTGGAGCAAAAACACAAATAGTTGTTAATGTCGAAGTTGTAATGGCATTTATCATTTCCTGAGTTCCAAGAATAGCAGCAGAAGTTAATTTGGTTCCTTTCTCACGATATCTGAATATATTTTCAAGAATAACAATAGAATTATCTACAAGCATACCAACACCCAGGGCTAATCCGGCCAGTGTCATTATATTAAGGGTAAGTCCGGCAAAATACATAAACATAAGAGTAATTATTAAGGACACAGGGATAGTAAGCCCAATAATGAAAGTGGTTCTTAGACTTCTCAAAAATACAAACAGAACTATTATTGCAAGAAAAGCCCCTATTAATGCAGTTGAAGCAACCTGGTTAATCGAGTTTTCAATAATATCTGTTGTATTAAAAATTTCACTTACAGTTATTCCTGAGGGAACTTCTCTGTTAATTTTATCAAGGCGTAATCTAACATTATTTGCTGTCTGAACCGAGTTTGTCCCGCTTTGTTTCTGGACAATTATCTGTACACCTGGTTCCCCATTGATGTAAACCAGTGTATCTATATTTTTATAACCATCATAAACATTGGCAATATCTCTAAGTCTTATTGTTTTAACCGGGGTTGGTTCCATAGTTATTGGATCAGGAATACCCCCTTTATAACTGATAACTGTATTTTTTATCTCTTCAATACTTTCATACTCACCTGAGGTTGTTACAAGAAGATTTTGATTATCTGACATGATACTTCCTGCAGAGATCTGGTAGTTTTGTCCCCTGAGCATGTTTGTAATTTGAGTTAATGTAAGACCATATGCCTCAAGCCTGTTCTGAGGTATTTCCACCCGGATAGCACGCTCCCTGCCTCCAGTTACCCCTGTCATACCTACACCTTCAACCTGCTCTATTCGGGGTTTTACAATATTTTCTGCAATTTCTTTGAGTTCTTCAGGGGTTCTGTTCCCTGAAACTGTAAACCCCAAAATAGGTATCATTGATGGATCAAATTTAATAATAATTGGAGAGTCTGCATCTTCCGGAAGAAAGCGCTTTAAAATATCCAGACTATCCCGAACATCAGCCGCAGCTCCAGTCATATCGGCACCATAGGTAAATTCCACAATAATAGTACTGCTGCCCTTTGAAGATGTAGAAGTTATTTTATCTACTTTACTTATATTACTTAGAGAACTTTCTATAGGTCTGGATATAGATTTTTCTATTTCCTTAGGTCCAGCTCCTTCGTAAGTAGTTAATACAACAAGGATTGGTGGTTCTATTTCCGGATACAGATCAATTGCAAGGTCTGAAGTTGCATATATACCTAATCCTATTAGAAGAACAAATATTATTAGAACTGTTGTAGGTCTTTCAACAACTTTTTTTGCTATACTCATACAGATCTCCTTTACTGGACTTCGTCTGTAATAGACAGTGGTTCTACAGTACTTACTACTTTTACAAATAAACCATTCTCAAGCAAAGTCTGACCTCTAATTACAATTGTATCAGTATCCAGAAGTCCGCTTCTAATTTCCAGTTGATTATCAATTCTTAAACCAGGTACTACTAATCTTTTTTCAACTATACTTTTACCTGAATTATCAGGATCTTCATTTACAACAAAAACATAGTATTCACCAAAACGGTTTATTATGGCTTCTGCAGGTATTTTTACAATTTCTTCCTTTTCTTCTGTAATAATTTTTACTTCTGCAAACATTCCCGCCTTTAATCTGGAAGAGTTATCGTCAATATTCAGTTTTATCTCCATTGTGCGTGAGTTTTTATCCACTACAGGACTAATTTCACGTATACTGCCTGTAAAGATTTCTCCGGGGAATGCCTCAGTTTTTATAACTGCTGGAAGGCCTACACTCATTTTTGATATAAATCGTTCGGCTATATATAAAATTACTTCAAGCTCATCCATTTTACTAATTTTTGCTATTGGAATATTGGGAGCTACAGTTGCTCCAATTTGTACAGGAACCTGAGTTACTGTCCCTGAAATTGATGCTTTGACAGGACTGGCAGCAAATGTCATCCCAGGTCGGGATGGATCAATTTCTGCAATAATCTGATCTTTTCTGACAGTATCCCCAATTTTTACAAATAGATTTTTAATCTTTCCTGCAGTATCTGCAAATGTATCCACTGTTGTTCTTGCTGCAATATCACCATTAAGCTGCAGATAATCTTTTATTTCTCCCTGAACTGCAATGGTTGTGCTTACAGCAAAAACAGTAAGTTGTTCATTAGTTTTTTCTGCAGCACTTTGCTCTGCCTGGTCAGATTTTTTACATCCGGATACAAGTATAAGGATAGTTATCAGGACTAAGAGAAAGTATTTTTTATTCATTTGATATTTCCTTTATTTCTTCCAATGTAGTGTTTAATGCATATTCCAGATCAAGCAGTCCGGTTATATAGTTATATTTTTCTTTTAAGGCTTCCAGTTTTGCAGTATTAAGATCTCTTTCTGCATCTTTCACTTCCAGAAGTTCCTTACTCCCTGCATCGTATGCTTCCTGGGACATTCTGTAGGCTTCATGAGCAAGGCTGATATTTAAAATAAGAGTTTCCAGTTGTTCAACAGACTTGTTAAGCTGCATTACCAGGGTCTTTATTTCCATCTCAGCCCCAATTCTGGTCTGGACAATTCCCAGTTTCAGCTGCGAAATTCCGTCTTCCATATCCTTTATGCCAGTTTGAGTTTTTGACCAGGGAAGAAATGAATCCAGTGACATAGCAAGTGTCATTCTGAACATTCCACTTTGCTGACTCCAGGTATCTCCCATGTTTTCAAACCAGTTATTCTCTAAAGGATCAGCCTGAAATGCGGGATCAAAATTTAGACCTAAACTGAGCATTGGTGTCATTGTCTGAAGTTTTAATGCTGATTTTGAATTTTCAAGACTTTGCACAGATTTATTCATGAATTGTATATCCAGTCTTTTACCTAAAAAATAATTTGTCAGTTGTTCAGTATCCAGTTTAACAGGGTTTATAACTATATCACCTTCCAGACTGATCTCCTCTGATAATTCTATTCCAAGAAGAATTTTAAAACCGTCTTTCATTGTTTCAAAACCCAGTTTCATTTCTGTAAATGCAGGTTTAAGATTTTCGTAGCCCACCTGGGCAGATAAAACAGAGAGTTCCGGAACCAGTCCGTTTTTATAATTGATTTTTGCCTGTTCAAATCTGCTGTTTGCAGCTTCTATGTTTTGTTCCATAAGCCATAGGTTTTCTTCATATACCAGAATATTATAGAAGTTTTTTCTTACATCTCTTTCAAGTTGTTTAATTGCAGTTTCGTAGCTTATTAAACCAGCTTCGTAATCCAGTTTTGTTCCTTTCATTTCCTTGAAAAGTGCATAACTAAGGTTTAGTGAAAAGTTCAACCCTGCAGAAAGTCCCCATTGGGGAAGATCATATGAGCCCGTTATGACCCTGTCATAGACTCCAAATCCTATAGATGAAGTAGGATCTTCCTGTAAGAAGCTTCCTGATTGATCCAGATTCCATCTCATTAAAGTCCCACTGGCCTGAACTGTAGGAATAAAACTATTCCATGACAGATCCGATGTTCTTTTTTTTATTTCTACATCTATTCTGCTGCTTTTTAGGTCAAGATTGTTTTCCAAAGCCAGCTCTACTGATTTATCTATGTCCAGCGCTACTGCTTCAGCAGAAATTGTTGTAATAAGTACAAAACCAATTACCAAAACAGATAATATTTTTTTCATTTTAAGTTCCCCTTTAATCCATATAATAAAAGCTGATGAATTTTTCTAATTCGAAAATTTAAATTTTCCCGGGAATTATTTTTTCCTATACATTCCCATAGCCCATGAATAAGAATAAAGCTAAGCCCTTCTGCAATTTGCTCAGACTGGAACCCAACAGGATTAAAGCTGCTTGTATTTGTTAGAAGGTTAATATATTCAGAAAATTTTTCCAGTTTATGATCCACTGGTTTTATAGATTTATTTAAAAACTGATATCTTAACCAGTTCATAATTGTAAAAATAGATGGTTTTAATAGAAAGTAGGAACTCATTACATAAAAAATACAGTAGAGCTGTTCTTCATAAGATTCAAACTTAACTATCCTTTCTATAATAAGATCATTTAATCGTTCTCTTTCACTTCCAACTACATCCTGTATCATCTGTTCTTTGTTATCAAAGTAGAAGTAAAGACTGCTTTTACTCATATCCAGATGTTCTGCTATGGCATCGACAGTAGTATTCCAAATACCCTTATCTGCTATAACTTCTGCAACTGCAGAAAATATCTTATTAAAAGGAAGTACATCATTTTTATCTATATCTGATATTCTTTCTACTTTCTTATAATCAATAAGTTCATGTCTTTTACTATGTCCTGCAAGTCCATATCGACAAACATATCTTATGGTTTTTACCATTTGATCTGTTTCTTTTTTAGAAAAAGTTTTTTGTGTAAACAGGTGCTGATTAAGAAGAAATCCACCTACAGAAAGGATAAAACCTGAAATAGAAAGAGATTCAATTTCAGAGAATCCTAAATTCTGCAGCAGGGGGGGGCTTAGAAAATTTTCATTTTCTCCTTTCATCTCATTAAAAAGCAGTTCAATATCCTGGTTCATATTAATAAGAATTAAAACAAAAAACCTGTAGTAATAGTAATTTTCTGCAAAGAATTTAATGGGTATTTCGGTATATTCAACTATACGTTCATCTAAGGTCATATGGGTACTGGAGCTTGATTTTTCCAGAAGTGTTTTATATTTAATTATGAAATCATTTTTCATTGCCTGCAGCAGAGCGTCTTTATTTTTAAAATACCGATATATTGAAGGTTTTGTCATTCCCATGGCCTCTGCCAATGAGGATAGGGATGTATTGTAGAAAGAGTCTTTTCCCCAGACCTTGAATGCAGTGTCTATAATTAACTGTGTTTTTAATTCCCGTTTAGTCATAATGTCCTTGTTTTGTTACCGAACAGTCGGTAACTTTTTTATAATCTATCAACTCCTTTTACTATTGTCAATAAATTTTTAAAAACTAATTATTAATTACTGTATTCCGTTACCTCGATACATTTTTGCAAGCAAAAACACTCGGTAACCGGTGGATACCGTACCCCGAGTGATTGCGAATTTAGAGATACTATTTTTATTACAGGAAACAATAGCAATTGTATCGAGGGGTACTGTTGTCAATTAAAATTTTTCTTTGCAAGTACTGGCAATTCTTTATTTCTCTGATCTATTAACGCTTTTTTCTTTGCCTTACTCCAGTTTTGAATTTGTTTTTCTCTATAGAAAGCTTGATCAATACGATTATACTCTTCAAAATATACCAGTGAAACAGGTAAGTGTTTCTTTGTATAATTTGCACCTTTACCATTTTGATGCTGTAGAAGACGTCTCTTTAGGTCAATTGTACTTCCGGTATAATAACTATGATCTTCGCATTCTAAAATATACATATATCCTTTCATACTATTATATATGGATAAAAAGCAGTTTCTACTTCAAAAATGTTGTATCTATACACTCACCGGTTACCGAGTGCCGAAGAATGAGGTGTATCGAGGTACCGGTGTCTACCATACTCCGAGTGATTGTTGTCTCGATACACTCCTCTGCTGATTATTTTAGATTATGAGATATTTTGAATTGAACGGAGCACTCGACAACCGGTTTAAAGTATTAGAACTGTTACCCAAATCTTCAAAAAAGGTGTATTTTTTTTACTCTCATGTTACAATTGCTTAAATAATTCCCCGGGAGAACTATGCTATGACAAAAGAAGAACTAACAACTATGAAACCATCAGTAGTATGGAATCAGTTTTATGAAATATCACAAATACCACGATGCTCAACAAAAGAGGGGAAAATTCTATCCTACCTTAAAGATTTCTGTAAAAAGAATAATCTTACTTACAAGCAGGATAAAATACTGAATATTTGTATTAAAAAACCGGCAACAGCTGGTATGGGAAATTTACCGGGAGTTGTTCTACAGGGACATGTAGATATGGTTTGTGAAAAAAATGCAGGAACTGAGCATGATTTTACTGTTGATCCAATCAAACTGTTAGTAAAAGACGGTTGGGTGACAGCAGATGGTACAACCCTTGGAGCTGATAATGGAATTGCTTTAGCAATGGCTCTGGCAATTATGGAATCCAAAACTATTGAACACGGTCCTCTGGAAGCTTTGTTTACTATAGATGAAGAATCAGCCCTAACAGGAGCTTTGGCACTGGATCCCTCTATAATCGATGGAACTATACTTTTTAACATTGATTCAGAAGAAGAGGGAAGTTTTTGCATTGGTTGTGCGGGTGGTGTGACAACAATTGGAAATATGGCTATAGAAGAGGAGACTTCTCCAAAAGGACATAATTTCTATGAGCTGCAGGTAACAGGTTTCAAAGGCGGTCATTCCGGAGCAGAAATTCATGAGGAGAGAGGAAATGCTGTTTCTGTGGCGGCAAGAATTCTTCGTGATATAAGTTTAAAAACAGAAGTACATATTCACAATATAAATGGTGGGGGAAAACATAACGCCATTCCCAGAGAGACTTTTATCTCCTTTACCACAGCTGATCCTGAAGCCATTGTAGATACAATTTCTGAATATAGCAAAATCCTCAAAAACGAGATAGGCGATCTTGAAACAAATATGAGTGTAAAGGTTGTAGAGGAAAATGAAGTTCCAAATAAGGTCTTTACCAGGGATTTTTCAAACAGACTCCTTGGAATTCTTTTTTCAATGCCTCATGGGGTTATTAAAATGAGTAGAAAAGTTCCAGGTTTAGTAGAGACATCAACAAACCTTGCTTCCGTAGTTCTTAAAGATGAAAATATCAAAATTGAAACCAGTCAGCGTTCTTCTATAATGTCAGAAAATGATGAAATAGCAGATAAGGTTGGGGCAATAATGGAAGCAGGAGGAGCAAAGGTTCATTTTGAAAGCAGATACCCTTCCTGGGAGCCGGATCCGGACAGTAATATTCTTAAACTTTTCAAGGATGTTTATAAAAGAGAAGAAGGAAAAGAAGCCGAAGTAAAAGCTATTCATGCAGGTTTGGAATGCGGTGTAATAGGGGATAAGCTGGAAAATATGGAAATGATTTCCTTTGGTCCGGATATGGAGGATGTTCATACACCAGATGAACGGCTGAAGATCTCTTCTGTAGCTGCTGTTTGGGAGTTTTTATTGAAGATACTCAAAGAGGTTTAGTGGCTGATGTGTTTAAAAATTTAGGTGATAAACTGACAGAAAAAATTGGAGAGATTGGGGACTCTATTAAAGATTCTCAACAACTTGCTTCATATTTTGGAGTGCCAATCCGGGATGGGAATTATTAATAATTCTGTTAATTGTCCTTTGTGTACAAATACTCAGGGAAGCAGTTATTTTTACAGTGATAATAAACGGGACTATTACAGATGTTCTAACTGTAATCTTATTCATGTTCCTCCTTTTCAATATATATCCAGAGAAAATGAGTTGGCTGAGTATGATAAACATCAGAATTCACAATCAGATCCAGGATATCGTAAATTCCTTAGCCGATTGTTTAATCCTCTTAGTTCAAAATTAAGTCCTGAAAGTTTCGGTCTGGACTTTGGTTCCGGCCCCGGACCAACTCTTTCCGTTATGTTTGAAGAAGAAGGTCATAAAATGAACATATATGATCCTTATTATGCTCCGGACAAAATAGTATTAAATGAACAGTACGATTTTATAACTGCCAGTGAAGTAGTAGAACATCTTCATAACCCTGCTTCCGGTTTTGATCTTTTATGGACCCTCCTAAAGCCAGGAGGCTGGCTTGGCATAATGACTAAACTGGCGCTGGATAAAGAAGCATTTTCAAAATGGCATTATAAAAATGACCCCACACATGTTTGTTTTTTTTCAAAGGAAACAATGTTGTGGCTGGCTGAAAAATGGAAGGCTGAAATTATATTTATTGGAAAGGATGTCGTTCTCTTTAAAAAACCTCAATCTAAATCATTATGATTATTGACATCAGTAACCTGTAGAGTTACATTATGTATAATGATAAAAACATTCAAGCATAAAGGATTAGAAGAATTTTTCTATACTGGTAGTAAAAAGGGAATTAGACCGGAGCATGCGACTAGGCTTGAGAGAATTTTAGATAGATTAAATGCCGCAAGTGAAATAAAAGATATGAACTACCCTGGATCTTTCTTTCATCCGTTGAAGGGAAATAAAAATGAGCAATATGCTGTTACTGTATCAGGTAATTGGAGAGTATTTTTTAAATTTACTAATGGAGATGCATTCATCGTTAATTATGATGATTATCATTAATGGAGCAAAGCAATGAGAAGTATAGAAAGGAAACCAACACATCCCGGTGACATTATCAAAGAGGATTATTTAAAGCCATTATTTATTACAATAAAGGATATGGCTAAAACTCTTGGGATTTCCAGGAAAACATTATCAAAAATAATTAACGAAAGGGGCTCTGTTACTCCTGATATGGCATTGCGTCTATCCCGTGCTTTTGATACAACTCCTTTACTTTGGTTAAATTTACAAAGGAATTATGATCTGTGGTCAGCTGAAGAAGCTTCAAAAGAATGGGAAAATGTGCAACCTGTTATCAAGCTTAACGGTAATGCTCCTACTTCTTACTCTCCTTCCGGAAAAACTTATTCAGTTCTTATGGAGAAAGAGGAATATTATAAGCATTAGAAGTAGATCCTAACCAATTTAATTTTTAGGTAGTAATGATATAATAAAGCAATGAAAAGAAAATTAGTAATTCTACAATTATCTGTTTTTATGATTTTTATTTTTCCGGGGAATATTGTTGCTCAGTCCCAGGAAGATATTACCCCGATAGAAAACATTAAAATTGGCCTTGCTTTAAGTGGTGGGGGTGCTCTGGGTATTGCCCATATTGGAGTTCTTAAAGCCTTTGAAGAAGAAGGTATACCCATTGATATAATTGCCGGCACAAGTATGGGAAGTATAGTTGGTGGTTTGTATGCTTCGGGTTATTCAAGTACTGATCAGCGTAGAATAGTTCAGGAAATTGACTGGGTAAATATATTTAATGCTAAACCCCAGTTTGATATGGAACTAATTGGCAGCAGGTATGGTGTTTTTGAACCCCTTCTACGTCTTAGATTTGAA
>DAOVSY010000498.1 GCA_030633365.1 Spirochaetaceae bacterium
CTCACATCTTTCTAGATTTCTTTTTACCACGAAACATTACCAATAACAGCATAACTGCTATCAGGTAAATCCCTTTAAAACCGGGTGTTGATTTTCCAGCTTTCAGTGATACCTCTTTTACTGGGGTTTCCTTTCCGCTGTAGATCACTTTTCCCTTTATTTGATAATCTCCTGGTTCTGTAATTTTCAAATATGATATGAGCACTGTTTCTTCATTTTTAGGAGCAGTCAACTCGTCGCTTGAAATTGTATCTGTAAGTTTATTGTCCCTATATACTTCAGCGCTGAATTTAGCCCCGGTTTCGATCTGACCAGTATTCGTGAAATATGCTCTTATCTTTACTATATTGCCGACAGCAGGTTCACCGTCCACATAAATATTGGTGAGATTACCTGATTTTGTGAGTGTGCCTACTGGCAATATCTGGAAACTCAGATTATCTGATTTTATTATACTTCCACTAAGCAAGACTTCAACGTTCGCAGTATAATCAGCGGGTATATTTGCCGCAGTGGTCATCCATTCTGCAATTATTGGCTGGGTACGACCGGATTTCACTGAAGTAGTTTCGTGAGAAAAACTGTCAATTATATTCTTATCTTGAAGAATTGTTACCACTATTTCAGGCTTCACCACTACATTTCCTGTGTTCTGGAACCTCGTAGTGATTTTTAGCGGGTAACCCGGTTCTATATTTTCCGTAAATATCCCTAAAACGTTCCCGCCTATGATCTGGTCACCAGTAACAGCTATCGTTACTTTCGAAGAGGCTCCTATGATAAGAGACTGACCTGATCCTTCTGCTTTAGTGGTGTCAGGTACTGACTTCACATCAAGAGAAACTGTATAGTTGTCGTTTGCCGCGTCAGAGGGTACCTTGATCTTGACTACTACTGCAGCTTTATCTTGTCCTGGGATTTTTACTGAAGAAATAGTATTATCATAATCATTTAAATTATAGAAACTTACCCAGTCACTTATATTCCCTGTTGCTTCAAGTGAAAAATTCGTTGCTTCCGGACCAGTATTGAAAATTGTAATACTTGATTCGTATTCAGAGCCCTTTAATGCATTATTGAAATTTATCTCGGACGGAGCTATGCCGATACCTATTGCAACCGCAGGTTGAACCATTACAGCCAGTACTAACAACAATATGATCTTTTTCATGCTTCTACCCCTTTTTGTATATAGTATTAATTGGATGAATATAAAACTTACTAAAAAATTAATAAAAAGAGAGATTTTTAATTATCTCTCTTTTATCTTTATTTTCTAAACGATAGATAAGGTAATCTGACCACTATAAGTACCTGCGGAGGTGCCGGCAGGTGCTGTAATGTCAAAGCTTATCTGGGTTGGTGTGCAGGGCTGCAACATTGCATCAATAACTACAGGTGATGACAGATCATATAGATGTACACCAAGAAGCTCAATGCTCAAGGCATCTGCATGTATATATTGAGCAGGAGACTCACCATTACTCATATCAGTGGCTAATGCGCTTATCTTGAATTCTACATTGCCCTGGTTCTTTATGGTATTTCTGTTCTCAGTAGAAGGACCTGGCACTGCCCATACATCGTCACCGGCAATATATTGTTGAATACCTACCAGAATAGTGCCGTAATCTACATTTACGAAGTCAGTTTCAAAAGCCTTTAATGGGAGATAATCGAATGTTTCTGTGGCAAAGGTTGTTCCACCAGATGCATCGATGGCTTTAAAGTGTACTGTTATTGCTCCAGGCATGTCATGGTTATCCAGAGAATTCTCGATCTTGAACATTCTTGCTTCATTTTTTACTGGGTCCAGTTTGAATTCAGCACTGTTATATTCTACTTGAGTTATAACGTTCTGGGACAGTGCACTATCTAATATTGCAATTGCTTCTGCGTACACAGTCACTTCTGTGGTTGTTACCAATGGTGTAACAACTCCATCGGCTTTGGTCAAATATTCTTCGACTTTGGATATGTCATTAATTCCATTTGGATCAGAAACAATGACATACTTCCAGAAGGATGTCAATACTTCATCTGCGCCTGAACCTGGGTTAGGCAGTATCTGTGTTCCGGGAGTCACATGTGTTGCATCTCCGGTATCATTCAAGACAAAGATGCATTCAATTGCAGGTGGTGTACCAGCGCCTGAGACAAGTGCTGTTGTTGGTATATCTTGTGCTGCAGCCATTGGCACATACATCGCCAATACCATAAGCATTGCAGTTAACATTGCTAATATTTTATTCATATTCCTTTTCCTCCTAATTTTAGATTCTTTTTCTTATAACATCCCGACCCTGTGACCAGCAACGAACCTTACCTATGAATCCGAGATTCATATTTTCCAGTTCCCTACCTTGCACAGCATCGCAGATGTATAGTAAAAATTCACCCCTGAAATATGGGAGAATTCTACATACAACTTATTCAGTGATATTTATATAAATAAGGTTAAGAAATTATAACATGTGTAAAAAACAGGTGCAAACCACACAAAAAAAATCAA
>DAOVSY010000048.1 GCA_030633365.1 Spirochaetaceae bacterium
GCCGGTGCCGGATTGGCTGCCGACCGATGGTTTTCAGTTGATGGAAAGTTTTGTTGCTGCTTTGCATAACCCTGCTTACAAGGAAGATCTTAGAAAGATATTATCCGCCGGAAAAGGTGCATTTCGAAATTTTAAAAATACTGTTAAAGAACATGAGTCCTTAACACAGCAGTGGTATTTGCATAAAGAGAAAGTAATGAGATCCAGGATTATTGATTGGTATAATCTGAACAGTGAAATACTAAAATACAATGAAATAGATGAGAATACAGATGAAACAGAGAATCTTATTCTGTCCGATTTTATTTTTAATACAAATTCTTCCAAATGGAAAGAACTTATAAATGATAAATCAGAGGAATCTATACATGAAAGTCTGGGAGAACAGGATGGTGATATTGCAGAATATCTTATATGTAAAAATAACTCATTATTGGCACTTCCCGGTAATATAGATGTTTCAATTTGTGCAGAAACACTGGATGGTGAGTTTGCAGGGTGTATTAAAGGTGGAATAATTAAAGCAGGAGATAATGAAAGCATTCTTGCAGTTGCGAATGTAATCTGGGTAGAAAAAAAGTTTAGAGGAATGGGCCTTGCCAGACATCTTATTGATAAATTTACACAAAATGCGGAAAATAAAAAATGTGAAAAAATTATATTTGAACTAACTGGAATGGGCTCTATACTGAATTCTTCTTTAGAAGCCAGGGGCGCTTCAACCTTTTTCACTACTATAGCAGTAAAAATAGATAATATGTGACTATTTTAACATTTATAATAAATTTAGTTGCAAGTCAACCTTTAATGGTTTACAATTCCTGTTAATACAATTTCATTAAAGGAGATATGAATGAAAAAACTTTTATTAGGGTTACTAATAGTAATGATTGTTGGTTCTTTTTTTGCTGGATGCAGCAAGGAAGCTAAAGAAGCTGAACCAAAGGCAGAAATGGTTCTTAACTGGAACCTCGGTGCGGATCCCAAAACTATCGATCCGGGTCTTAATGGCGCCTCTGATGGTGGTGATATTATTGCCAATACATTTGAAGGTCTGGTAACAGAGCGAAATGGTATTGTTAGCCCTGGTATTGCTGAAAGCTGGGAGTTCTCTGCAGACGGTAAAACAGTTACTTTTAAACTTCGTGATTCAAAATGGTCAGACGGTTCTGCTTTAACAGCCTACGACTTTGAATATGCCTGGAAAAGGGCTATGGCTCCGGAAACAGCTTCTGAATACAGCTGGATTTGGGAATATACAAATGTTGTTAATGCATTAGAAGCAACTACTGGTGATGTCAGTGTTGATGCAGTTGGCGTTAAAGCTATTGATGATAGTACATTTCAGGTACAGTTAATTGCACCTACACCTTATATTGTTTCATTAAGTTCTTTTTACCATTTTGTGCCTGTTAAACAATCAGCAGTAGAAGCTGGTCCTGAAGGTGCCTGGTCAAAAGATCCTGCACTATATGTAAGTAATGGTCCTTTTGTTGTAACATCATATGTTATTGGCGATGGTCTTACTTTGGAAAAAAATCCCTATTTCTGGGATGCAGCTAATGTAAAGCTTGACAAAATTAATGTTAAATTTATTGATGAACAGTCAACAGCATATACAGCTTACAATGCTGGTGAATTTGATTTTATTGCCAGTGTACCTCCAGCAGAAGTTCCAAAGCTGATTGCTGAAAATCCTGAATACTACATTTTCCCACTACTCGGAACTTACTACTATAACTTCAATATGGACCTTGATATGTGGAATAATGCTGATATTAGAAGGGCTTTAACTCTTTCAATTGACAGAGAGCAGATTGTAGAAGTTCTGGCAGGTGGACAGGTTCCTGCTAATGGTTTTGTTCCTCCTGGACTTCCCGATGATAAAGGTCGTGATTTCTTTGAAACAGCCGGTAACTATGGAATTATGACAGATGATTCTCAGTTTGCTGAAGCAAAAGCATTATTGGCTAAAGCCGGATATCCTAACGGCGAAGGCTTTCCTTCATTTGTACTTATGTACAATACCAGTGAAGGTCACAAGTTAGTAGCAGAAATGGTTCAGGAAATGTGGAAAACTAATCTTGGTATTGAGTGTACTCTTGAAAACCAGGAATGGGCTGTATTCCAGGGAACCAGAACAGCGGGTGATTATCAAATAGCTCGTGGCGGTTGGCTTACAGACTTCCTGGATCCAAGTGGTCTTTTAGCTATTTTTACTGATGGAAATTCTTATAATGATCCTAATTACAATAATGCTGAATACAATGATGCTATGACTCGTGCATTAGCTGCACCTACAGCTGCAGGTCACTATGATGCATTATATGAAGCTCAGGATATCTTAATGGGTGAATTACCAATTATTCCTGTATATCACTATACAGACGGAATGCTTTCCAGTCCTCAGGTAAAAGGTTGGAGCCGATCACAGCTTGGCGGAGTAGATTTCCGTTATGCTACAGTAACCCGCTAATTAATTTTAGTATGTTTTTATCCGCCACTCATTCCTGAGTGGCGGAATTTTTTTATATAGGAGATTTGGATATGGGAAAGTACTTTCTAAAAAGATTGGGATATTCATTTTTAACCATATTTTTAATTACTACAGTATTATTTTTTATGATGCGGGCAATTCCCGGGGGGCCTTTTACCAGAGAAAGAGCTATTCCCGAAGAAATCCTGCGGATCATTGAAGAAAAATATAATTTAGATGCTCCTCTCATTGAGCAGTATTTTGATTACTTAAAAGGTGTTGCAACTTTTGATTTTGGTCCTTCATACCAGAAAGTAGGTACAAGTGTAAATGATCTTATTGTAGCAGGATTTCCCAATTCCGCCAAAATAGGATTCCTGGCTTTTTTAGTAATAGTAATTGTTGGTGTTCCCATAGGTATAATCTCTGCGCTGAAACAAAACAAACCTATTGATTATATTGTTATGTTTGGAGCAACTCTTGGTGTTACTATTCCCAGTTTTGTAGTGGCCACTGTTTTTATCTATTTTTTTGCGGGGAGATTAGGCTGGGTTCCCCCCTTTGGCCTAAGGAATCCAGTCAGTTATATTGGACCTGTTCTGGCTTTGAGCGGCTATTCTCTCTCTTTTGTGGCCAGATTGACCCGATCCAGCATGCTTGAAGTTTTAAGAGCAGATTATATTCAGACAGCCAGAGCCAATGGACTGAGTGAGTTTTCTGTAATAGCAAAACATGCTGTTAAAAACGCGATTATTCCTGTTATTACTTACTTAGGACCTACAATTGCCGCTGTAATGACAGGTTCCTTTGTTGTAGAACGAATATTTGCTATACCTGGACTTGGACGCTATTACGTTGAGAGTGTTACTAATCGTGATTATACAACACTTATGGCAGTGTCCATTCTTTATGCTTCTTTTTACGTAATTATGGTTCTTTTCGTAGATGTTGCCTATGCTCTTGTTGATCCTCGTATTCGATTTGAAAAGGAGAAAGTGTAGAATGAATGCATCAAAGTTTATTGTTGTTGATAAAACAAAAACTACTGAATCTGAACCAGTCAGACCCAGTTTAACCTACTGGCAGGATGCCTGGCGAAGATTGAAAAAACATAAACCTGCAATAATTGGCCTTTTTGGTGTTATTTTTATAATTTTGTTTGGATTTGCAGGACCTTTCTTCTCTTCGGTGTCTTATTCCGATCAGAATATAGATTTTGCCAATCTTCCACCGAATATGAAAATTTATCAGCTGGATCAGGATTTTTATGTGTTTTTGACCCAGGATTATAAACTTATTGAAGTTTCGTCCAGGGGTGTTGTTCTACAGAAATTTAAAAGAACAAATACTGACCCTGTAAAGAAAATCTATACCTATTTCGATGGCAGCAGAGAAGTTATTCTGGATTTTTCCTATAATCTATTACCCGGTAAAATGGACAGCCCATTTGACTACAGCTTCACCTATGAAGGTACAGAATATACAGAACCTGCTAAATCAGTTTTTAATCGGGTATATCCCTTTGGAACAGATATTGTAGGAAGGAGTTTATTTGTCAGAGTAATGTATGGGGCCAGAATCTCCCTGACTGTTGCTTTTGTGGCAAGTTTGGTAAACCTCTTAATCGGTGTTTTCTATGGTTCTATTGCAGCTTATGAAGGTGGAAGAACAGATATTATAATGATGCGGTTTGTAGATTTATTAAATTCTATTCCACTTATATTATATGTTATTTTAATAATGGTGGTATTTGGGAACCGGGGGTTATGGACTATGGTTATTGCCCTGGGATCTGTCTATTGGGTTGTTATGGCCCGACTTGTCCGGGGGCAGGTTTTAAGTCTGAAAGAACAGGAATTTGTGTTAGCTGCCAAGGCTCTTGGGGTTTCCAGAAACCGCATTATCAGCAGGCATCTTATTCCAAATGCTATTGGACCCATTATTGTTTCCATGACAATGATGATTCCCTCAGCAGTATTTACAGAGTCATTTATCAGTTTTATCGGCTTAGGTGTTTCTGCTCCCATGGCTTCCTGGGGAACTTTGGCAAATGACGCCTTAAGTGGTTTATTATCCTATCCATATCAGCTGTTTTTTCCGGCATTAGCTATTGCTATAACAATGTTGTCGTTTAATATGCTTGGTGATGGATTGCGTGATGCCCTGGATCCGCGCCTTAGAAAAGGTTAGAGAAGGAGGATAATAATGAATATACTATTAGAAGTTAAAAACTTAAAAACATCGTTTCATACTCACCTTGGCGAAATTCAGGCTGTAAGAGGTGTTTCTTTTAAACTGGAAGAAGGCAGTGTATTGGGTATTGTTGGAGAGTCCGGAAGTGGTAAAAGTGTGACTGCTTTATCGGTAATGGGGCTTATCCCGGATCCAGGTGAAATAAAAAAAGATACCAGTATAAAATTTAGTGGTCAGGAATTAACGGAGTTAACCAGAAAAGAGCTGTCCGGAATGCGAGGGAATGATATTTCCATGATTTTTCAGGATCCCATGACTTCACTAAATCCTGTCTACACAATAGAAAATCAGATGGTGGAAGTCATTAGACATCACTGGAAAGTTAGTAAAAAAGAAGCCAGAAAGCGAGCTGTAGAAATGCTGCTGCTTGTTGGTATTCCTGACCCCGAAAAAAGAATTAAAAGTTATCCTCATGAGTTTTCCGGCGGAATGAGACAGCGTGTAATGATTGCTACAGCTTTAAGCTGCGATCCTCAGTTATTAATAGCAGATGAACCTACTACAGCTTTGGATGTAACTATTCAAGCCCAGATTCTTGAACTTATGAAAGATTTAAAAGATAGAATAAATACTTCTATCATTATTATAACCCATGATTTAGGTGTTATTGCCGAAGTTTGTGATCACATCGTAGTTATGTATGGTGGAACTATAATGGAGAAAGGTACAGAGAAGGATATATTTTATAATCCGCAAAATCCTTATACCGTTGGTTTACACCAGTCTGTACCAAAGATGAATACCGAAGAAAAGGAACGCTTAATTCCTATCAAAGGCTCTCCTCCGGATCTACTTCATCCCCCTAAAGGGTGTCCATTTGCCAGCCGCTGTCCTCATACCATGCAGGTTTGTCTGGAAGATCAGCCTCCGACATTTAAAATTACTGATACACATTCTTCAGCCTGCTGGTTACTGCATAAAGATGCACCCAGGGTTGATAAATATGAAACCGCGGAGGAAACCAGTGATTAAATCAATCAATGAAAAACAAACTCTTCTTGAAGTTAAAGACCTTAGAAAATATTTTTCTGTGTCGAACGGTTTTTTTAAAAAAGAGAAATCCTACTTGAAAGCAGTTGATGGTGTTAGTTTTTCGATTAACAAAGGCGAGACCTTTGGGTTGGTAGGCGAATCCGGATGTGGTAAATCCACTACCGGCAGAACCATACTACGCTTATACGATGCAACAGGCGGTGAAGTAATTTATGATGGTCAGGATTTGGCCGGGATGTCAGAAAAACAGATTAAACCATATCGGAAGCGAATCCAGATGATTTTTCAGGATCCCTATGCCAGTTTAAATGGAAGGATGACTGTTAATGATATTATTGGTGAAGGTATTTCAACTCATCAATTATATAAGGGCGCGGAAAAACAGGATCGTATCTACAATTTATTGTCCCATGTTGGGCTCAAACGTGACCATTCCAATCGCTATCCCCATGAATTTTCAGGCGGGCAACGTCAGCGAATAGGTATTGCAAGGGCTCTCTCTGTAGAACCTGAACTTATTATTTGTGATGAACCCATTTCTGCTTTGGATGTTTCAATCCAGGCTCAGGTTGTAAATATGCTGGAAGATCTTCAGCAGGAATTAGGTCTGACTTATTTATTTATAGCTCATGATCTATCAATGGTTAAGTATATTTCCGATCGTATTGGAGTAATGTATTTAGGTAAACTGGTTGAGGTCTGTGAAAGTGCTGAATTGTATAAAAATCCTTTGCATCCTTATACTAAAGCTTTGCTTTCCGCGATTCCAATTCCAGATCCTGATGTTACCCGCGCCAGTAAGCGAATAATTCTGGAAGGGGATGTTCCCAGTCCCATTGATCCTCCACTCGGGTGCCGTTTTGCTTCCCGTTGTCCAATGAAAACAGCTCAATGTACAGAAGCAAATCCTGAATTAAAAGAAATGGCTCCAGGTCATTTTGCTTCCTGTTTTAATATTTAGTTCCTAATCTGCAGTCTCTAATCTGAGACTGCTTTTTTTATTTAAGATACCTCTGTATTTTTTTGCAAAAGAACTGCTTACTGTATACTAATTAATGAAACAGCATTTCCTCTGCTGTCATAAGCTTTCTTGGAATTGTTGGGATCCTGTATTGATACTCCATCTGTAACAAATTTATAATAATGGTTTCCTTCTGCCATTCGCAGTGAAATTGAATAAGTTCCAGGATTTTCACTTTCTTCTTCCATTCTAAGCATAAAAGGATCCCAGTTGTTAAAATTTCCTGAAAGATAAACCTGTTTATCTGAAATATCTTTGTAAACAAACCTGACATTTCTATCTGTTCCAATTAACGGTGAAACAGCCTGATCAGAATATTTTACAGGTATATCAATTCTGGATACTTTTATTCCTTCGGGACTAAGGAAGCCATTTGTGTTCATAGGATCCTCTGTCCAGACACCATCAACAATAAGTCTGTAATTGAGATAAGTTGTTTTTTTAGGAATCTCTCTTGTTATAAAGAAAACATTATTTTCATTTCTCAATAAAGGGTAGACTTGTCTGTAATTATCAGTTTCAAAAGCAATAGCTACCCTTCTGATAAATTTTTCACCTCCGGAAAAGGTAAAAAGAATCCTGTTATCTATAAACACAGGACTTTTTGCTTCTTTCAATTCAGAAACTTCTATATGAATGCTTAAACTGTATCCGTCCTGGGAAAAGGCAGGTATACTTGTAATAAATATAAGAGTTGCAAAGGCAAAGATTATTTTTAGAAATTTATCTGTCATATTACAGCTATAATCGGTAAAATAATTGTGATCTTTAGAATAGGAAAAAACTCTCATAATTTTTATTAATGTTCCGATTTATATGAACAGGAAAAACTATGCCGACTCTAGATGACTTGAATGAAATAAAATCCAATCTTCTCTCTCTTGGGGATGAACCGGGAATTCTTGCTGCTAAAGGAGAAACCCCTGTTGATATCGATCCTCCCGAAACAGGTATATCTGATGACTTAAATGCACTATTTGACGGCTTTGCAGATGTTGAAGATACAGAATCGGCCTCTGAGCAGTTCGACGAGCTCACTGTACCACCTGTCGAAGGGTTTGAAGATTTTGACCTGGATCTGGACGATGAACCAGCATTTGATATGGATGGGTTTGACGCACCCGAACCAAATTCCCCGGTCCCTGAGCCTGTCGAAGGGGAATCTGCGATCCCTGAGCTTTCTGAAGAAGAAATAGAAGATATTGATTTTGATACTCCAGAACCTGATTCTATGATCCCTGAGCCTTCCGAAGGGGATATGGATGGGTTTGATGCATCTGAACCTGACTCTCCGGACCCTGAGCTTGCCGAAGGGTTAGGCTTTGGAGATGCAGAAGATTTTTCTTTTGATGAACCTGAATCTGATTCTACGGTCCCTGAGCTTGTCGAAGGGGATATTGATGAAATTGATGAAGCAGAAGATTTCTCTTTCGATGCACCTGAACCAGTCGAAGGGGATTTTGAAGCAGATGATATAGAATTTGAATCAGAGGATCTTGGATTTGAAGATCTTGTTGGTTTTACTGAACCTGAATCTTCGGACCCTGAGCAGTTCGACGAGCTCACTGTACCACCTGTTGAAGGGTCGGTCCCTGAGCAGTTCGACGAGCTCACTGTACCACCTGCCGAAGGGTTTGATGATTCTGACCTGGATCTTTCGGTCCCTGAGCCTGCCGAAGGGTCGGTCCCTGAGCTTTCCGAAGGGTTTGATGATTCCGAACTGGATCTTTCGTTCCCTGAGCCTGCCGAAGGGTCGTTCCCTGAGCAGTTCGACGAGCTCACTGTACCACCTGCCGAAGGGTCGGTCCCTGAACCCGTCGAAGGTGACGATTTTGAAATGCCGGAGGATGGAATTGATCTGGGAGCAGATGAAGAGTTTTCTCTCGATGACTCTGATCTTTCTGGTGCAGATTCTGATTTGTCTTTTGATGATTCAGATATGGACCTTTCGGTCCCTGAGCTTGCCGAAGGAGATGAATTTGAATTAAACGATGATGGATTTGATGATGAACTGGAGATCGATGAGTTTGATTTAGGAGACCTTGGTCAGGATTTTGGAGTTCTTGAAGAAGATCTTTCTTCTATATCAGAAACAGAAATTTCTCTGGATGATAGTGAAGAGACATCGGAAGATCTTGAAGGAGAAGAATTTGAAATAGAGGAAAATTCCTTTGAGAGAGTAAAAGCTTCACTTCAAAATCTTCCAAGAAACTTAAAATTAATTATTGAAGAGGAAATTGGTGAAAAAGGATTAAAAGGACCATCCTTAGAGAAATTAATTGATGCTCTGGCAGAGGGGAAAACTCCTAAAGAAATTGCATCTATTACAAGTAAAATTGTTGGAAAAAAGATAAAAATTCCAGCAAACTATGCAAAGCAAACAGGCTCTGACTTTGAAGAGAAAAAGGATTCTTTTCAATATGCACTATTTCATAAAATTTTACCTCTGTTAAAAATATTTTTAATAAGTAGTCTAATTATTGCTGGAATAAGCTACGGTTCCTATAAATTTATTTATAGACCAGTTCATGCGTACATACTCTACAACAGAGGTTACGAACAACTGGAAGATAGTAATTATAATAGATCTGTAGAGATATTTGATCAGGCAGTTGATAAATATAAAATGAAGAAACAGTATTATCGATATGCTGAAGGATATATCGAATCAAATCAGTGGGAATTCGCAAGAAACCAGTACGATAAGCTGTTATTAAATTATCCTTTTGATAAAAAAGGTACAATTGATTATGCAACTATGGAGTTTGAAAAATTATCAGACTATGAGCATTCCACCGACATTTTAAATAATTTTCTATCCGAAGATAAGCACATAAGAGATTATGAAGCCCTGTTTCTACTGGGAGATATCTATCTGGAATGGGGTTGGGAAGATAAATTTAAGTATGAAGAAGCCAGGCTTGCTTATGCCAAAATAATGAGTACTTATGGAATTGACAATAAAATCCTCTTTAGAATGTTACGATATTTTATTAGAACTGATAATTCCAAAGAAGTTGAAATTCTTAAAAAAAGGTTTCAGTTTGATAAAGAAGAGGATATAGATCCTCTTGCATATGCAGAACTTGCAGGGTATCAGATAGAGCGCAATGATATAGATGATGTGCAGGAATTACTGTTTAGAGCAAAAGAAGTGGATAACACTATTCCTGAAATTCATTATCAGCTGGCAAGATTATTTAATATAACTGGTGAAGGCGGAGAGGAAGATAAGGCTTTAATTAAAACATTATTGTATCTTAAAGATATACAGACATTAAACAGAAGAAACAGAGAAATTAAAATTGATACTTTTCGCAGGCAGGGTGAACGTTTCTTTATAAAAGAAGAATATTTGCAGGCCGAAGAAGTTTATGTTAAAGGTATCGATCTACTTGAAGAATCCAGGGAAAGAAATATTATTAAAGGAAAGAGCACTGTATACGGCCAGCTTTATGCAGACCTTGGAAATATTTATTATTATGTAAGCGAAAACCCTAAAAATGCATTACATCACTATGAAACAGCAGAGAGAGAAGGGTTCTATTCTCCTGAGATTTTTTATAATAAAGGAAATATAAGATACAGAACTGGAGATTTCAGACAGGCACTTCTTGAGTTTTACAATTCTGCTGGTCATTTTTCTGTAAATACTAATCTTCTTCATGCAACAGCCAATACTCTGTATCAGAGAAATGATTACTTTGCAGCCCAGGGATATTATAACCACCTTCTGGATATTTTAGAGATGAAAATAGACAAAGAGTTTTCAATACGAATAGATGAAAGAGAAGATCATAGATTATTGGTTGAAAGTCTAATGAAGGCATATAACAATATGGGTGTAACTTTGTACGGCTTATTTGAACGAACAGGAGATCCCTCCAAATTTTCAGCTGCAATGCTTAGCTTTACCCAGTCAAATGAATATTTTGACAGTTTAACCAGGGATCCTGAAACTATGAATCGTACAGATATGATAAATCTTGCTGCTCTAAATCAGAGAAAGATGCTTTATCCTATTCCGGATTATGAACTGCAGATATTTGCGGATATTCCTAAACGATTGAATCCAAGATGATATACGGGTAATGTTTTTTATATACATATGTACGGGTGGTCATGTTGGTTTGCATACGTAGGGATAGCCACCCTTTAATCTCTTTTGTATACGTAAGGGTAGCCCAGAGGGTTTGCAAGCAAATCCTCGGGACTGAGGTTGCATAGTCGAGCAGGAAGCTTGCTTCCGACCAGACTACCCCTACATTTTGTTAATGTGAATCACATTTGTTTTACAGATATACCGGGTTGGTTTTCATTATTCATTATTCATTTCCTACACCGATTGCATCCACCCGTATTTATCTTCTACCTTCCCATACTGAATACCTTTCAGGGTTTTCAGCAGTTCTGTTGATAATTCGCCCATTTTACCGTTGTTAAAAACAGCTGTTTTATCCTCTTTTGTAATAGATTCAAGGAATCCCAATCCGGCAGCAGTTCCTGTTACAAAACATTCTTTTGTTTCAGTCATTGCTTCTTCTATGGAAATTTTTCGTTCTTCTGTTTTTACACCCATATCCTCTGCCAGTATTAATAAACTTTTTCTTGTAATTCCAGGAAGTATGGTATCTTCCAGTTCCGGGGTTACAAGAGTTCCGTTTTTCAAAAGGAAAAATATATTACAGGAAGACCCTTCTTCAACATACTTGTGTTCAACAGCATCCAGAAAAATTGTTTCCATAAATCCGTCAGCTTCAGCCTTTTTCTTTTCCAGTATTGGAATAACATAGTTGGAATCACATTTTATCCAACCTGTTCCGCCTTTAAAGGCTCGTACACTGGTGGATACCCTTGCTTTAGAACTGCCAGGCATAAAATATGCACCAACAGGAGTTGAAACAAATACAACCCAGGGAGCATGGCTAATGCCAAGACCAATTCCTGGTTCAGCATAAGAAAAAGGACGTAGATAAACAGATTCTCCAAAAAGAAAATTATCTTTTTCCCAATCAGAATTATATTTGGGATAAAAACCAATTTCCTGATTCCTTTTTACTACTTCTTTTGCTGCATTTATAAAAATATCCTCAGGAAAAGGAGGCATTCCCAGCCCCTTCATGGATCGTGCAAATCTTGCAGCGTTTTCATCCGGTCGGAATATTTTTAAAGATCCATCACTTTGCGGATACGCTTTCATCCCTTCAAAACAACCCATACCGTACTGAGTAGTGTAATTTACAAGTGGAAGCTCAGAAAATGAATTTCTGGATGCAAGAAGTTCATCCAATTCAGTCTCATTCATCGCTGCCTCTTCAGCCGGGGTTTTGTGTGGTTTTAGTGTAAAAACCTCTTTCCATTTATCAGTTTCTGTTTTTTTTGCTGTATATACCCAGGGGTAAATTGCCAGTGAAAATCCTTTTGCCATATTATTATATCTCCGTATTTTGATAATATATATTATTCCTACAGTTTTA
>DAOVSY010000529.1 GCA_030633365.1 Spirochaetaceae bacterium
ATTGATATACTTGGCATACCCGATAAGAGTCGCATTCTTGATGCTGGCTGTGGTACAGGGGCCCTCTCCCTGGCATTGGTTAGCAGGGGGTTCAGAGTTGTCGGTATAGATATGGCGAATATAATGATGCATTATGGAACCAAACGGGGTCTTGACTGTCGATATGGAAATATTATTGATGGATTGGATTTTGAAGATAAGTCTTTTGACCTTGTTGTATTTGCCTTTGTTGCTCATGGTCTGGATAGAGAGAAGAGGGATAAACTTTATAAGGAAGCAATCAGGCTTTCAAGAGGGAAAGTCTTATTTCACGATTACAGCTCTGAGAGAAGTGTAATGACAAACATAATTGAATATATTGAAGGTGGAGATTATTTCAATTTTATCAAAACAGGACTTAAAGAGATGCAGGAAGTGTTTAGCTCTGTAGAAGTTATTAAAATAAAAAAATATATTAATTGGTATATTTGTACACCATGATCTCCATTTTTGAAGCAAAAGCTTAACTTTCCCCATATATATAGTTATAATGGAGGAATGAAGATGGCAATACCTAAAAGAGATGAAGTATTTAACTATGGCGATTATAGCCTGTGGCCGGAGAGTGAACGATGGGAGCTTATAGATGGAGTTGCTTTTGATATGTCTCCAGCACCTTCAAGGCAGCATCAGTCAATTTTAACTGAAATAATGGGTCAGATTTATAATTTATTATCTGAAGCTCCCTGTGAAGTGTACTGCGCACCATTTGATGTACGGTTTCCTGATTATTTGGAACAGAAGGACTCTGAAATTTCAACTGTTGTTCAACCGGATCTGGTGGTAATATGTGATAAGAAAAAACTTGATGACAAGGGATGTGTAGGAGCTCCTGATCTTGTTGTCGAAATACTGAGTCCATCCACCATGTCCAAAGATTTGCATCAAAAATTTTCACTTTATGAGAAACATGGTGTTCGGGAGTATTGGGTCATTTCACCAGGGGATAAAGTTGTTTTTAGATATAAACTTTCAACAGAAGGTAAATATTCTGAGCCGGAAATTTATGAGGAAAGTGATATTTTAACCTCTGATTTAATTATCGATTTTAAAATTGAGTTAAAAAGAGTATTTAAATAAAAAAACCGTCACAGAATCAGGTTTTATTCCTATGACGGTTTATATTAAGGCGCCGACCGGATTCGAACCGGTGCATGAAGGTTTTGCAGACCTCTCCCTTACCGCTTGGGTACGGCGCCGTATGATCAGAAGGAAAGATAACAAAAAGAGAATCAATTGTCCAGTAGGGGCGAACGGCCGTTCGCCCCTACTGGACAATATCTCTTGCAAAATTAACTTTTTTAGTTTTAGCTGTACAACAATGGGGCAAATATCAACAAAACCACGATTATTACTATTTCAACCACCAATATACGATTTTGCCCTGTATGATCTTTTTCTAAAACCTTATGGCCTTCTACGTTTAGGAAAGTGGTTTGAAAAATCAGGTTACGAGGTGTTTTTTCTAAATGGTCTGGATTATAAAGATCCTGAAACTAACAGCCTTCTTGGGACTCCCAGGCGTGTTTCCAACGGAACTGGAAAATTCCCCCGTATGAGGGCTCCTTTACCGGGTGGTGTGGAATCTGAACGATACTTTGGACGTTATGGAGTACTACCGGAAGTGTTAAAAAGAAGGATGAAAGACTATAATCCTGATCTTATTTTTATTACTTCCGGAATGACCTACTGGTACAAAGGTGTAGTGGAAGCTGTAGAGATCTCCAAAGAATTATTTCCTTTAATACCTGTTATAACTGGTGGTATTTATGCAAATTTAATTCCTGACCATTGTAAAAATATTACTGGCGCAGATTATGTAGTTAGTGGAAATACAAAGGAAACAGTTACTGCCATTCTAGAGTCTTATTCCCTTCCTCTTCCTGTTGGAGATATCCCTGTAAATCCTCTTATGTTAGAAGAAGTATGGACGGATGCCGGAGTAATAAGGCTGAACGAAGGATGTCCCTTTCATTGTGATTATTGTGCTTCGGATCTCCTCTGCAAAAATTTTATCCAGGGAGTTGCAGAAATTGCCTTCGAATCCCTGTTAGAGATGTATGAAAGATATGGAACCAGCAATTTTGCATTTTATGATGATGCACTTCTGGTAAACAGCAGTAAAAGTTTTAAACCTTTTTTAGAATTAGTGTTAAAGAAAAATCTTCCTGTTAAGTTTTATCTTCCAAATGCTGTTCATCTTCAATTTTTAGATAAAGAAACAGCTTTCTTAATGAAAAGAGCCGG
>DAOVSY010000321.1 GCA_030633365.1 Spirochaetaceae bacterium
ATCATCTAACTAAAAAACTCGATGAAATTAAAGTGATGAAATTCTATAAAAATGAACGGGTTTTAACTACACCTCAGGGAAGCCATATTGAGACAGCAGATGGGAAAAAGGTACTGAATTTCTGTTCAAATAATTACATCGGTTTAGCCAATAATAAAGAAATAAAAAAAGCAGCTGTCCAGGGTATTGAGAAATGGGGGTTTGGCCTCTCTTCAGTCAGATTCATATGAGGAACACAGTATATCCACAAGCAGCTTGAAAAAGATATAGCAGCCTTTACAGGATGTGAGGATGCAATTCTTTATGCTGCCTGTTTTGATGCTAATGGTGGAGTATTTGAACCGCTTTTCGATGAAAATGATGCAATTATCTCAGATGAGCTTAACCATGCATCAATAATAGATGGAATAAGGCTGACAAAATCAAAACGGATACGCTATAAACATATGGATATGGAAGATCTCGAACAAGGCATTATAAAAGCAATGAACTCCAGGTTCAGGAGAAGCTGTACAGATGGTGTGTTTTCAATGGATGGTGATATAGCACCGGTTGATAAAATCTGCACCCTGGCAGAAAAATATAATGCTCTTGTAATGGTGGATGACTCCCATGCCACAGGGTATATAGGAAAAACTGGAAGAGGCTCTGCGGAGTACTGCGGTGTTCTGGGAAAGATTGATATTATAACAACAACTTTTGGTAAAGCCCTTGGGGGGGCTTCAGGGGGGTGTATCTGTGCAAGAAAGGATATAGTTGAAATGCTGAGACAGAAATCCAGACCCTATCTTTTTTCGAATACCCTTGCTCCTGCAGTAGCTGCAGCATCTGTAGAAGCCCTATCTCTTTTGAAAAAAAGCAACGGTAAATATTCATCTGACATTAAAAAGAAATCAGACTATTTTAGAGGGAAGATGAAGGATCTGGGATATGATGTTCCGGATGGAGATACTGCAATTATCCCTGTTATGCTCTACGATGAGCATCTTGCTGTAAAAATTGCAGAAAATCTTTATGAAAACGGGATCTATGTAATTCCATTTTCATTTCCTGTTGTTCCGAAAGGGAAAGCAAGAATTAGGGTACAGATATCCTGTGAACATTCAACTGATGATATTAACAGGCTTCTGGAAGCGTTTAAAAAGGCTTCTGAATAACAGTAATTTCATGAAGATAATTAAACCTTTTTCACTTTTAGTTAAACCTGTATCTGCATCATGTAATTTACGGTGCGAATATTGTTTCTATATAGATCATCTTGATTATGTTAAAAAAGGTGATAAACCTGTAATGTCTGATGAGACTCTGGAGAAGATGATCTCAGCTTATATGCAAGTGGGTTTGCCGGAATATAGTTTTACCTGGCAGGGTGGTGAGCCCACTCTTGCCGGACTCGATTTTTTTAAAAGAGCTGTTGAATTGCAAAAACAGTATGCCCCTCCAGGTTCAAAAATAAGTAATAGTCTCCAGACAAATGCAACGCTTATTGATCAGCCTCTGGCTGAGTTCTTTACAAAGAATAACTTCCTGTTGGGAGTAAGCCTTGATGGTCCAAAAGCAATTCACGATAAGTTTCGTCTGACTGTCAGTGGAAAACCAACTCACAGTATGGTTATGCAGGGTATCAATCAGCTTAACCGGGCAAAAACCGAATTTAATATTTTGTGTCTGGTAAACTCGGATAATGTAAAGAAGCCCAGGGAGCTTTATAAATACTATAGAGATAAAGGATTCGGTTTTCTGCAGTTTATACCCTGTGTGGAATATGACGAAAAAGGGAATCTGACCCACTATTCTGTTAGTGGCCTGCAGTGGGGGAAATTCCTTTGTGAAATTTTTGATATCTGGTATAGAAAGGACAGCCGGCGGGTTTCCATCCGTCATTTTGATTCTGTACTTAATCTCCTGGTACTAAACAGATATACACAATGTACTATGGATAAAGACTGCAGGCAGTACTTTGCAGTTGAATATGATGGAGGAATCTATCCCTGTGATTTTTATGTGGAGAAAGAACTGAAACTGGGTAGTATAGATTTAAGCTCATGGAAAGAAGTTTCGACAGACCCTATTTATGAGGATTTTGGTAAACGGAAAGGGCAATGGAATAGTCACTGTAACAGCTGCAAATGGTTACAGTTGTGCCATGGAGATTGCCAGAAAATGAGGGGTCCGGATAACAATCCGGAAGCATTGAGTATATTATGTGAAGGATGGCAAATGTTTTATAATCATACTATGGAACGATTTGAAAAGCTTGCACTATCAATAAAAGAACAACAATCTTATTTTCAGGAGTAGAAATGACTTCACTTGTTGCAATTCTTGTTCTCCTTTCAGCTCTTTTACATGTAAGCTGGAATACTCTGGGAAAGAAGGGAACGCCATCAGCCGCGTTTTTTTTAACTGCTTCATTTTCTTCTGTACTGGTTCTTTTTCCGGTTTTATTATTCCTGGGTTTTGATTTTTCGATCTATTGGAAAGTCTGGATCTATCTTTTAGTTTCCGGTTTTTTTCAGGCTGTATATTATACTGGTCTGGCAGGAGCCTACAGAACAGGAGAAATGTCTCTCACATATCCTCTGGCCAGGGCTCTTCCTGTTCTTTTTGTTCCATTTATCAGTTTCATTATTGGAAGTGTAAATGGGCTGACAATTTATTCACTTTTGGGCATGGTTGTAGTTTTTGCTGGCTGTCTCATTCTTCCTCAGGTAACTCTAAGCCGTCTGTCATTCAAAGGATACTTCAAAGTGTATACACTTTTTGCAGTTCTGGCCGCTGTTGGTACAACCGGTTATACTCTTCTTGACAGTAGTGCTATGACAATAATTAGAAATACAGCAGGCAATTCGATTCTTTATGCTGTTTTCTATTTTACATTTCAAATGATTTTTGTATCCATATTCCTTGGTCTATATATTCTAATAAATAAAGTTGAACAAAAAAAACTGCTTGAGATTATAAAAAAGGAGAAGCTCCCAACTGTCTCCGCAGGTCTTATGGTTGCTGCTGCCTATATTCTAATTTTAATCTGTTATCCCATGGTTACCCACGTCAGCTATGTTACGGCCTTCCGTCAGATTAGTATTCCCCTGGGAGCTTTTACTGGGATGTTTTTTCTTAAGGAAAAATGGAGTACCCCCAAAATATTAGGGGTTTCCATCATTTTTGCCGGGCTGTTGATTGTGTATCTATAGAATTCACACTTGATACGGCTGTTGGTGTTATTGCCAATCCTCCCAGGCAGGTGCATTTTAAATCTGAAGACATAGATTCTCCGACTTTCAGCATAGTATCTACTACCTCATCAAAAGGAATAAAAGATTTGAATCCTCCAATAGCAGAAGAAGCTGAAACAAAAGCATGACTGACTCCTGCAATGTTTCTTGCATAACATGGTATTTCTACCTCACCGGCCACTGGATCACAAATTAAGCCAAGTGTGTTCATCAAAGAAATCGTAGAAGCATTAAAAGCCATTTCACTAGTTGCTCCCATTACATGAGCAAGTCCTGCTGCTGCCATTCCTGCAGCGGATCCTGTTTCTGCCATACAACCGGCTATTTCAGCTGCAAATGTTGCTCGTTTTGCGATTATCACACCAATAATACCTGCTGTTTTCAGCGCATTCGTTATCTCTAATATTGAATGTCCTTTTTGCTTCAGGCTGTACAGGCAGCCAGGGATAATTCCGGCGCTGCCTGCAGTGGGGCAGGCACAGACTATGCCTCTTATAATATTTGTTTCCATTACAGATAACGCTCCACTAATTGCAAGATGGATGTAATCTCCGGCCAATACCTTCGCCATCTCAGATTTTAATATTTTACTTGCAGAGGGTGCTAAATATTTATATCGTGCTTTTTCACTACTTCTTTCAAGTCCCTCCTGCACAATATCCAACAGCAATTTCGCACGACTGCGAAAGTGTTTCTCGACTGTTTCCGCTGGTAAACCCAAAAGCATAGATTCATATTGTACAGCTATTTCAGGTAAGGTCTGGTTCCTGC
>DAOVSY010000360.1 GCA_030633365.1 Spirochaetaceae bacterium
GCCGGTCTGTTAATGAACTTGTCTGGGGCCTTATATTTGTTGTATTTTTTGGCCCTGGTGTTGTTGCAGGTGTTGCAGCTCTAACCATGAGATCTTTGGGATTTATGGCAAAGCTGGTTTCTGAATCGATTGAAGAGATTGATCATGGACAGGTTGAAGCTATGAGAGCTACCGGTGCAAATGGTGCAAAGGTTTTTATCTACGGGGTTTTACCTCAGATCATGCCTATAATTATTGGTACATCAATATTCCGCTGGGATATAAATATAAGACAGTCCTCAGTTATTGGTCTTGTAGGTGCAGGCGGTATTGGTATTTTGCTTACCAGTTCCATGAATATGTTTAAATGGCACAATGTAAGTATGATTCTTATATCTATATTTGTAGTAGTATTGGCAGGAGAGTATATTTCTGCAACTGTTCGTAAAAAACTTATCTAATTTTTATTGATACATCTGTTGGGGCACGGCGCGCCGTGCCCTTACATGGCTTTCCAAACAGATTGTATTCTGCATATCTCAGTATTATCAATAAAAAGAGCATGTTTGAAATCTTCTGACTGAGCTTTTCCCATTGAAAGCCCTACAATATCACCATATTTTGCTTCTGATAAAAAATTCATTTCCAGTAAGTATGGTATATTATTTTTCCTGTATTCCGGTTCAATACCTTCCATTCCCCATTCAATATATTTAATATTATTTACATGATTATTCAAATCAAGATCACTGTATCTTACATGGAATAACTTGCTGGGAAGAGAATTCCCTTCAGAGGGGAGCTTTCCCAGTGCCCGGTTAAAACCCCTTTCTATATTCTCATAGTCAAAATCTATTTCATTTTTTGAAGGATGAATGGGTCGTCCTTTATCTGTATCTATAAATACCCAGTAACTGGTGGCTGATCCTAGAATCCTTCCCTTACTGTTTGTTATTTCAAAATCTCTTATATAAAATAATTTTTCAATGCCTGCAGGCCATGTTTTTATTGTAATAGTTTCTCCTAAAGGGATAAACTCGTCTATTTCTACTGCCATGCGGCTAAGAACCCATGTTCTGTTATTTTTTAGAAGATATTCAATGCCAAAACCCAGTAATGCCGCATGATCTGTAGCAGATTCCTGAAGAAACTGTGCCAGAGCCTGAATAGTCAGCCTGTTATGTATATCAACTTCGTAGGTATGTACTTTAAAACTTACATCATATACTTTTGGAGCTTTACTACTACTTTCCACTAGTATAACCTTCAGGGTTCTTTGTCTGCCATCTCCAGGCATCCTCACACATCTCTTCCATATTTCTAGCAGCTTTCCAGCCTAACTCTTTTTCTGCTTTATCCGGCCTGGCATAACAGGATGCTATATCTCCGGCTCTTCTTGGGGCAACTTTATATTTAAGTTTTTTACCACAGGCTTTCTCAAATGCCTGGAGTGTTTCAAGAACACTGTATCCTTTACCTGTACCAAGATTGTAAATACTAAGTCCGGAACTATCTATAATTTTCTTAAGAGCCAAAACATGTCCATAAGCAAGATCTACTACATGTATATAATCTCTGACACCTGTACCGTCTATTGTATTATAATCATTTCCAAAGACAGCTAGTTGCTCCAGCTTTCCCACGGCAACCTGACTTATATACGGCATTAGATTATTAGGTATTCCATTGGGATCCTCACCAATTAATCCACTTTTATGAGCACCTACAGGGTTAAAATATCGAAGAATAACTATGTTCCAGGTATTATCTGCTGCATAAACATCTTCCAGAATCTCTTCCATCATTAGTTTTGTACGTCCATAGGGATTTGTTACACTAAGAGCAAAAGATTCATCAATTGGTACAGATACGGGATCACCATAAACAGTTGCAGAGCTGCTGAAAACTATGTTTTTAACATTGTATTCAGACATCACTTCAAGTAAAGTTACTGTACCTGCAATATTGTTATGGTAGTATTTTAGAGGGCTTGAAACAGATTCTCCTACTGCCTTAAAAGCAGCAAAGTGAATAACTGTATCAATAGTGTTAGTCTTGAATATTTCCTGTAGTTTATCCTTTTCTAAAATATTATGTTCATAAAATTTAATAGATTTACCACTAATTTTTTCTACCCTTTTAAGAGATTCACTACTGCTGTTACTTAAATTATCTACAACTATTACTTTGTGATTTGCCTTATGAAGCTCTATTATTGTGTGGCTTCCAATATAACCTGCTCCACCTGTTACAAGAATTGTCATTTCTAACTCCTGTCCAATTTATCTATTATTTTGATCGTAGTATCTCATAATGAACTTTTGCTTACAACAGCTACATTTAGAGGATTTTGTGATGTCTATTGAATTGGTCTGTTTTTGGCTTTTTTCGCCAGTCTCTTATCAATATATTAGAGAAGAAGTATTATCAAAGTAGAAAAAGGGACACAACGCAAAAAGCTTATTTAATTAAAATGTAGCTTGCTATTCTTATAGTCATAGATGATATAATAAAAGAAAATATTGATTATATAGGAATGGATTTAATTGCAGCAGGAAGTATTAAAACCCAAACTGGATGCTCACTTTCATCTACAGACAATTCCCTGGAATTCCTGTTTTACAGATACTCCCGGCAGGAATATTATTGAATCATTTCTTGTGAAAGGTTCTAAATCTATTTGTAATGGTACATCTCCTTTAGACTGGGATCTGGTTAAGTCACTTGCAAAATTATACCCAAATGAACTTATTCCCTTTTATGGTGTGCACCCCTGGTATGTGGATGCTCTTCCGGAAAACTGGCTTGTAAATTTGCATTCCTTTCTTGTTAATTCTGGTTGCGGAATAGGTGAAATTGGCCTGGACAAGGCTCATTCCTCCAAAGCAGACTTCGATCATCAGAAATCAGTATTTAAAGAGCAACTGGATCTTGCTTTATCTCTGGATCTTCCTGTTACTGTTCATTGTGTAAGAGCCTGGGGAATATTATTGGAAATACTCCAGGATAAATTGCTAATTAACATTGCTAACAATAAGTATAGTAGAATCCCGGTTATGATTCATTCGTTTAACGGATCTCTTGAAATTATGAAGCAATTAACTAATATGGGTGTTTTTATATCAGTTTCACCATATCTCCTTTCAGTTAAAGCTGAGTACCTGAGAGAGGTTCTTAAGGAAGCACCTTTGGAGAGGATTTTAGTTGAAAGTGATTTTTCCTACAGTAAAAGTATTCCTGTAAATAATCAAATTTCTGATTATCATAGAAATCTTACCAGTTTATATAGTTTAGCCGGATCATTAAAAGGATTGGAACCGGAACATTTCAAGGAGGTTGTTTTTAATAATGGAAAGATTTTTACGAACAGAGCGCTTGATAGGCACTAAAAATATGGAAATTCTAAGGTCAAAATCAATTCTTATAGCAGGCCTGGGTGCTATTGGAAGTTATGCTGTTGAAGGAATTGCCAGAATGGGTATTGGATCAATATGTATTGTAGATTTTGATACAATTAGCCGGAGTAATATTAATCGTCGGATCTATGCACTGGAATCAACTATTGGAAGATATAAGGCAGATCTTGCAGGTGAGAGAATTAAAGATA
>DAOVSY010000469.1 GCA_030633365.1 Spirochaetaceae bacterium
CTTACTGGATTCTCAAGATAGCCCTTTATCTCATTGATAAAACGGGTGGTTTCTCCTCCATCTACAATTCTGTGATCTACAGAGAGGGAAAGAGGCATAATATTCCCAATAACTATTTCGTTGTTTTTAACTATTGGTTTTTGATGTATACGTCCAATACCCAGAATCCCCGCCTGGGGGTAATTAATTATAGGAACAGCAAAGAGGCCTCCAATGGAGCCATAATTAGTAATGGTAAAAGTTCCATCTTTCATATCATCCAGAGATAGTTTTCTGTCTCGGGCTTTATTACTGAAAATCTGAATCTTATTTGTAATATCCTTTATTGAAAGCTTATCTGTATTCTTTAATACAGGAACGACCAGACCGTCTTCAGTGTCCACGGCTATACCAATATTTATAAAGTTTTTATAGACCATACGGTTATTCTCCAAATCCATTTCGGAATTAAGAGATTTATGATTTTTTAGACTTATTGCAACTGCTTTAAGAATAAATGGCAGGTAACTTAATCTCAATTCCTCTGCTGCAAATTGCTCCTTATATTGGTTTCTAATATTAATTAAATTGGAAACTTCAACTTCTTCAAAGGCACTCATATGGGCTGCATTCTGTTTTGATTTAATCATGTTTTTTGCAATAGTTTTTCGAATTTGGGAAAGAGTTTCATACTCTACCGGGTTTTCCTGATCTATTTCTGCTATTGGATTTTGGGAATTTTCATATCTGCTATTATATGTTCTCTGAATATCGGATTTCATAATTCTATTAGCAGGTCCGGTTCCATGAATCTGGTTTATATCAATTCCCAAATCCTTTGCCATCGCTCTTGCTACAGGAGTAGCTAAAGTTTTTTTCAGGGGTGTAAAAGTTTCCTGACTGTTTTCTACTCCTTCCTTACTGGAACTTAAAACTGCATTATCCGAAGCAATTTCCAGGGTTCCAACTACACCATAACCTTTTTCTTCTACTACAAGAGGTTCCGGAACTTTTAGTTTTTCTTTAGCTAGTTCCTGAGCAGCTTCCCCTGTAATTTCAGTTATTTCAATTTCCACCAGGGGATCTTCAACATTAATAGTTTCTCCGACATTTCCAAAAATTGCAGAGAGCATACCATTTTTAGGTGAAGGAATATCAGCTACAACTTTATCGGTTTCCATTTTTACAAGAGAATCTCCGGATTTCACAGACTGTCCTTTTTTTACATACCATTCCAGAATAATTCCTTCTGTTATTCCTTCTCCAATATCCGGAAATTTAAATATATATCTCATTCAATACCCCTTAAAAATTAATGAGTTTTTCAATTTCATAATATATCCGTAAAGGATCGTTTTGATAGAAATGTTCTCCCATTGGCAGGGGGATAACTGTATCGAACCCGGAGAGCCGGGTAGGGGGTGCTTCCAGGCTAAGAAATGCTTCCTCGTTAGCTATCGATATAATTTCTGCTCCTACTCCAAAGGAGGAAGGCCCTTCATTTACAAATAATATGCGTCCTGTCTTTTTTATTGACTGAGCTATGGTTTCTCTGTCTATGGGATATATGGAACGGAGATCAATAAGTTCCACACTTATATCATTTTTTTTTGCTATAACAATGGCTTTCTGCACTTCCCGTATCATTGCTCCATAGGAAACAACTGTAAGATCATCTCCAGAAGAGAGAATATTTGCTTTTCCCAGAGGAATACTAAACTTTTCTTCTGAAACTTCCTGTTTTATAGCTCTGTAAATACGTTTTGGCTCCATAAAAATAACAGGATCATTGGATTCTACAGCACTTATAAGAAGCCCTTTTGCATCATGAGGAGTTGATGGAATAACCACCTGAAGGCCTGGTATGTGTCCCCATATTGCTTCCATACTTTCACTATGATGCTCAAGAGCATTTATCCCACCACCATAGGGCATTCGGATGACCATAGGAACAGGGTATCTACCTCTTGTTCTGTTTCTGAATCGTGAAATGTGGGAGATAATCTGATTAAAGGCTGGATAGGCAAAGCCGGAAAACTGCATCTCTATTACAGGGCGCAGTCCTGCAACTGCCATTCCCAGAGCTGTTCCGGCAATTGCACTTTCTGCAAGAGGGCTGTCAAATACTCTTTTTTCTCCAAATTTTTCCTGAAGGCCTTCTGTTATACGGAAAACTCCTCCCTCACAACCACTATCTTCTCCATAAATAACAATATTTTCATCTTCATTAAGTTTTATTTCCAGGGCCTGGTTAATTGAATTAACCATATTCATTACTTTCATTTACGACCCTCCTTCCAGTTAAGGTATTTCTCATAAGCTATTTTTTGTCTGTTAAGTTCATCCGGAAGACTCTCATATTGAAAACTAAAAACATCCTCCAGAGATATAGAAGGATGTTTTTCAGCTTCTTCAAACTGCCTGTCTATTTCCATATTGTATTGGTCCAGGAGTTTTTCCTCTTCCTTTTTGTCCCATAGGTTTTTATTATCAAGATATTTTTTCAAACGCAGGATAGGATCTTTCTGTTCCCATTCTTTTTCCTCTTCCCCGGTTCTATATTTAGAGGGGTCATCGGATGTGGTGTGTGCTCCAGCCCTAAAGGTGAGAGCCTCTATAAGAACAGGACCATTTCCTTCTCTGGCATAATCAGCAGATGTTTGTATCGCATCATACATAGCAAAGATATCATTACCATCAACTTTAATTCCCGGCATTCCATA
>DAOVSY010000073.1 GCA_030633365.1 Spirochaetaceae bacterium
GTTTTTAGAGTAAAATAAAGACGCTTATATCTAAAACTGATCTCTTTATTATTTAGAATATCACCTATAGCTGACATATATAAAACATTTATTGCCTGCTGTATATTGAAATCCAATGGGTAATAGGTGCCTTCTCTGGGAGAATTTCCCATCATCGTTGCTTCAAGAGGAACTGCATATAATCCATTCTCAGCCTTAAAATTTTCTTCCAGCCAGTGGTAGTAATTTTCAAGAAGCGGCATAATTTCTTTTAAACGTTTTTTATTGCCCATTTTATGAAAAATATTATATTCGGCCAGGGCAAATAAAGGAGGATTAATACCTTCAGGATTATTACTTGTAAAAACAGGTTTTCCATCTTTAATCGAATAATTTGCTCTTATGGCACCAGATTCTTCCTGTTTACTGTAAAAATTATCCAGGCTGGTTTGTGCCGGGTAAATATTATTACTGTATACAAGAAAAAATGTTGAGAGACATGCTTCAAACTGATTTATTACTTTATTATCCGGATAATTTAAATATTTATCTGTAAATCCATTTTCTTTTGTTCCGGATTGCCATGAGTCGGCCATCCACACCCAGGACTTTTCATATATATCTACAAAATCCTGATCATAAAAATGAACAGAGGGGAAACCCTTTTTTACCACTATATCTTCCTTGCTTCAATGCACCAGTATATTCTATACAACTAAAATCATTATCTAATCTATGAGGACACACGTTAGTCATTACTTTAGATTTGAGTTTTTAATATACTACAGATATAGTCTGGAGTCAATTTTATTTTTTCCTGATGGTTTTGTCAATACGTTTGGGGGCATCCAATTCTCATTACAAAAGAGCAGGTATTATACCTTGCACAGGATTAGGACAGCCACCAGGGTCGATAAATCGATCCTGGTGGACTGTCCTTACATTTTCTTACTTAATCATATCTTTGATGCTTGATAGAACTTCACCCATATTTGTCAGGTCTACGGGCAGTATAACCTTGCTGTTACTATCTGCTATACCATTTAGCTGTTCAATATAGCTTTCGGATATTCTTAGAACTGCAGCTTCTTCACCACCTACATCTTCCAGAGCCCCAGCAATTTTACGGATAGATCCGGCAGTTGCCTTTGCAATAGATCTTATTTCCTGTGCCCGGCCTTCTGCAATGTTGATCATTCTTTCTTTTTCACCTTCACTGATATTTATTACTTCTTCCATAACTGCCTGGGATCGGTTTATTTTAGATTCCATCTCTCCAAGACTTTTTGCTATATCAGCTCTTCGCTCTCTTTCTGCTTTCATCTGTACTTCCATGGCTTCCAGTATTGCAGGAGGTACATTTATATTTTGTATTTCATACCTGGATACTTTTACACCCCATGGATCTGAAGCCTCGTCAACACTTTGTACTACAGAACCATTTATCTGATCTCTTTCTTCAAAAGTTTTATCCAGTTCCAGTTTACCTATAACTGATCTCATAGTTGTTTGTGCCAGTTGTATTGTAGCGTATTGATAATCAGATATTCCATAGGCTGATTTTACCGGGTCTACTACCTGTATATATAAAACTCCGTCTACACGAACTTTAACATTATCCTGTGTGTAGCAATCCTGTGCCGGAACATCAATAGCTACTTCTTTAAGATTGTATTTATATCGAACTTTTTCAATAAAGGGGATTAAGACATGTAGTCCTGCATTAAGAGTCCTTGAATATTTACCAAGTCTCTCTACAACAAGAGCTGTTCTTGCTGGGACAACTCTAACACTTCTTAACAATGAAATTACTACGATTAAACCAAATATACCAGCTAAGACATAAAGAGGCAGGAATGGGCTCATACATTACCTCCTTTGCTAACCGATGAAAGAGCAGGTAGAACTGTGTCTACCAGACCTTTTAGATTTGCAATTTCTGATGGCAGAACAGATGTTTCTGCACCTTTTAGTATTTCGCCAAATTGCTGAACATATTGTTCTGCAAGTCTTACAGACATTGTTGTACGCCCCTTAGGCAGCTGGAGAGCGGAAGCTATATCTTTTAATCCTTCAGCTGTTGCAATTGATACTATTTCAATTGATTTTGACTTCCCTTCTGAAACATTAAACATTTTCTGTTTTTCACCCTTACTTATATTAATGGCTTCTTCTCTCTTCCCTCTGGAAATATTTATACGAGATTCTTTTTCACCTTCACTTGCAAGTATTTCAGCTCTTTTTTCACGTTCAGCTCTCATTTGCTGTTCCATGGCATTTTCAATTGTTGGTGTTGGATAAATATCTTTTATTTCATAACGAGTTACTTTTATTCCCCATGGATCTGAAGCTACATCTACTGCTTTAACAACATTATCATTGACTTCATCTCTTTCGGAAAATGCTCTATCCAATTCCAGCTTCCCAATTTCTGAACGCATAGTGGTTTTTGCCATTTGGGATGTCGCAAACCTGTAATTCTCAATACCATAACTTGCTTTTACGGGATCAATGACTTTAATATAAAGTATACCATCCACAGTTACCTGAACATTATCATTTGTAATACATACTTGTGGGTCAACATCAATAACTTCTTCTTTTAGAGTATGCTTATAAGCTACTTTTTGTACAAATGGAATTACAAGATGTAATCCTGCTCCTAATGATTTGCTGTACTTTCCGAATTGTTCAATAACATAACTTTGCTTTTCCGGTACGATTCGTATCAGTTTAAAGAAAGTTATGATTACAATGAATGCCAGCAGGTAAATTGAAAAAATACTACCCATTTTTTTCTCCTTCTTCTTGACTATTTTGGGTCCCACGGTTGCATGGTCGAGCAGCAAACTTGTTTGCGACCAGACCCGATACTACGTATCGCCCATATTATCTTTATGTAAATATTTTTTATTGTCTTCAAGGATTGTCCCTGAAACTACGAATGTGAGATTTTCTTCTTTTACTATATCTACCATTACCCCAGGTTCAAAGGTTTCTGTATAACTTATGGCTTTCCAGCTGGTTCCCTGGAATCTAACTCTTCCTGGTTTTTCCGGAGTAATTGTTTCAAGAACCTTTACAGTATGGCCCAGGTCAGTATTAATTTCTTTATTAAGTATTGTACCCCTAAATATTCTGGCAAACTTTTTTCTAAAAAAACTGAAAGTTAATACTGATGATACTATCCAGATAATACCCTGAAGCGTAAAATTTGCCGAGAGTCCAGGAATTAAGGCAGAAAGAAAACCTGTAATAATTGCACCGGAACCAAAGAAAAAGATTACAAATCCAGGAATAATCATTTCTGCAGCAATTAACAACAGTCCTAACAGTGACCAGAAAAAGGGAGGACCTGGAAACATTATATAACCTCTTTATAGATTTACATTTATACTTACTAGTTTAATAAGCATTGGAAGAAAATGGAAGTAAAAAAAGATAATATTTTCAAAATCCTGAAGCAAAATCACTTTAAACCTATATTAAGTGTTAGGGGCAAAAGGAAAAACAGAAATCCTTTCTTTTCTACCAATTTCTGTCTATAATAAAGGGGATGAAAAAGATGATACCACTGAAGAAATCTGATCACATGTATACTTACAAAGATTATTGTTCCTGGCCGGATATTGAACGGTGGGAATTAATTGATGGAGTGGCTTACAACATAAGTCCTGCTCCATCAAGCAGACATCAGGGGATATCAGGAGAACTATATTTTCAAATAAAAATTTTCTTAAAAAATAAATGCCGTGTATTTGCAGCTCCATTTGATGTCTTCCTTCCTGTATTTCCAATAAAAAGTGAATATGAAATAGATACTGTAGTTCAACCGGACTTATCAGTAATTTGTGATAAATCTAAAATAATTGAAAAAGGATGTCTTGGTTCACCGGATCTTATAATAGAAATATTATCTCCTTCAACTTCCAAAAGAGACCTTAATGAAAAATTTCAACTTTATGAAAGATCCGGAGTAAAGGAATACTGGATTGTTGACCCAGGTAATAAATATATACGAATCTTCCATTTAATATCAGAAGGAGAAAACTCAGGAAAGTATGATGATGGAACACTCATTCCACCTGCTGACTGGAGGGAAAAGGATACAAGAGCAGAATCTGTTATCCTGAAGGGATTTTTTGTAGATATTGAGGAACTGTTTGAATCAATATAAAAAAGAATTCATAACCTGAAACTTTTTAAATAACCAAATATCCATAACTTCTAACAGTTTTTATACTGCCACAGCATGAGTCATCGTATTGTTGAAGAGTTTTTATTTTTTTCCTAAGATTGGAAATATGCATGTCTACAACCCTGGAGTTTTTTTTGTACCTACCCAAGAGAGAGAAGATAAGAGCTTCCCTTGGTACTGGTTCCCCTCTGTTTACCAAAAGTTTTTCCAGTATAATATACTCTTCTATGCATATATCTGTAGAATAATTTCCAGTTGATAAAGTTTTCCTAGAAAGAATAAGTTTTTCCCACTGAATAATTACCTTTGTTGAACTCTGAATTTTAGAAATACGTGCCTCAAGTTCATCACTTTTCCATGGTTCTTTGAGAAAATCTGTGCATCCTGCATTAAAGGACAGAGCAAGATCTTTTTGTTCTCCATGGACAATATATTTAAAAGTATCAGAATAAAGTTTTTCATTTAGAAAAGTATCCAGCTTGTCTATATCGATTAAAAACAGGGTTGCTGTGGATTTACAATCGGGAGAATTAATATATTCAAATGTAAGTTTGGATTTTTGACTGAAAATTTTTATACGGCCTATAAAAAAGGGATCTTCTGATATTACACAAACATCAGTTAAGTTTTTTTGGTTCATCCTTCTCAACCATACGTTCTTTTAGTTCTTCCAGAAGAAGATCAGCAGATGCAGTACCGCTTTCAAGTTCTGCAAATTGCTTTTCAAGATCCATTTCATTGTTTTCAATTTCTGATATTTCAAGGGTCGCTTCATTTTCTGCTTCAAGTCTTTCTACTTTTTCTGTCATTCTGTCGAAAACTTCAAAAGCAGAATTATCAGATAGTCCGGAAACTGTATCCTGAATTTTCTTTTGGGCTTGTGCTCTCTTTGATCGGGCAACAAGTAGATTTTTCTTGCGCTGAGCTTCCTCAATTTTCTGCTGGAGTTGGCGGAGTGCAGTTTTTAATTTTTCTACAGCATCATGCTGGGACTCCCACTGAGGTTTATACTGATTATAAAGATTATCAAATTCCTGTTTTCTTAGAAGAGCTTCTTTTGCCAGTTCATCTTTTCCTGCTTTTACCGCCAGCATTGCTTTCTCTTCCCATTCTCTGGATAGAGATTTATTGTTTCGCATCTGTCGTTCGAGACGCTTTTCATCAGCTATCGAAGATGCTACACTTTTTTTAGATTCTATTAGTTGCTGATTCATATCTACAATAACCTGAGAAAGCATTTTTTCAGGATTCTCAGATTTATTAATCATATCATTTATATTGGATTTTAACATTCGTCTAAATCGACTAAATACACCCACAGAATATCTCCTTATACCAAATAATCCTTATACTTTAAGGTTATCCGAGAAAAACCTGACCTGAGTTGTCGATTGCCAGAATTGTTTTACATTCCGAGCATCTAAATCGTCCAGATTTGGTTGCTTTTAGCTTTTTCGCACATATTGGACATTGAAATATCTTTGGGAAGACATCGGAAGTTCCTTTTTCTTTTGTTGAGCCAAAAAATTCTACAGCTTCAGTCAGGCTATCCTTAATGTTAAAAAATTGGGAAAAGCCTAAAAGCTGGAATACCTCATATACTTTTGGTTGTATCTCAAGAAGAACCAGATCCCCGCCTCTTGGGCGTACAGCTTTAAGAAAAGCAGTAAATGAGCCAATTCCAGTACTGGAAACGTAATTCAAGCCTCCACAGTTAAACACAAGTTTTGTGTATCCTGCTTCTACTGCTTTAGAAACACGTTTTTGAAAGAAATTTGAGTTATATGTATCAATATATCCAGTCAGATAAAGTACAAGACAATTTTCTGTTTCTTCTATTTTCTGCAACCTGATTTTAAGGCTGTCATCTCTTTCATCATCAAATCCCGGTACTATTTCATTATTACTCATGTGCCCTCTTTCTGAATTGCTCTAATACAGCATAAACCTATATTAGTAGGCATTCCTTAATTTGTCAAATTTACATATAAAAAGTGTATAAATATACATAATATATAGTATACTCTCTTAATTCTATCAAGCAGTGATAAATTTTACAAGCCGATATTTATTTTTTCGGCATAATGTTAATTGAACTAAACTTGACCTGAGTCTTTTTACGATTTAATATCATAGATAAAGAGGTATTTCATGAAAAAATATACTTTCATAATTTTCTTTCTAATTATTACATTCGGTTTATCGGCACAGACCCCTGTTGATTTAGAGACCCAGCTGGATTTTGATCTTTCTCTTAAAGATATTGTACTTATGGTTGAATCCGGAAACAGTAGTGAAATAGACATGAATCGCTATATTGTTCTTGATGGTGTAGTTTCCGGTAGAGAGGTTCTTTTTGCAGATGAGGAAAAATTTGTAGGTATGTTCGAAATTTCATATGGAGAATGGGAAGGACTTGAAAAAGTAGTTATGTATAAATGTCTTATTCAGGTCCAGGGACTGGAATTTGCTTCAATGATACCTGTTAGACGATCCAGAACACCAAATCCTGCAGAAATAGCACTTAATACTCATATTTTGGTACTGGGTAAATATTTAGGGTATAGTGAAGATGAATCAGGGCAGAAATATCCAGTAATTGAAGGTATAAAGATTCGAAAAATTAATTAACCTTTCATATCTAATAAAATGTAATGTGTGATTCATTAATGGGTTGTTTTTCTCCTGCGTGAATTTTTGATCTTATCAGGGTACTTTTCAATTCTCTGATATTACCAGGCCATGGATGAGTTCTAAGTTTTTCAAGTGCTGAAATTGTTATTTTATTTTTGCATTCAGGTTGTTTTAAAAAATGATCAACCAGAAGTGGTATATCTTCTATCCTCTCTCTGAGTGGGGGAATTGTTATAATCAAAGTATTAATTCTATAGTATAAGTCTTCTCTAAAGGCTTTATTTTTTATAGCATTGCTAATATCGATATTTGTAGCAGAAATTACTCTTACATCAATGGGGATTTGTTTATTTCCACCTATTCTGGTGATAGTTTTTTCTTCAAGTATTCTAAGTAGTTTTACCTGGGATTCCAGGGGCATTTCTCCTATTTCATCCAGAAACAGTGTACCTTTATTGGCTGATTCAAAATAACCGGCTCTTGTTTTTGCATCTGTAAATGCACCGGCTTCAGTCCCATAAAGTTCCGATTCAATAAGAGTAGGTGGTAGTGCTGCTGTATGCATTGTCATATATTTTGAACTGCTTCGAATTGACAACTTATGAATATTTTCAGCAATAAGATTTTTTCCTACACCGCTTTCTCCCAGAAGTAATATTGATTCATCAGATTTTGCATATGACCATAATAGTTCTTTTATATATTGTATTTGATCTGAAGAACCAACTATATTATCAGGAGGATAGAAATTACTTTTTATAGCATGTATCCCTGATCTTGATTTTATTGATAGATTTATTGCTTTTTCCATGTGTAATATATTTTCAGGATTAAATGGTTTTGGAATATAATCCATAGCTCCCATTTTTATTGCACTAATAATTTTTTCACTGGAGCGGCATATTCCTGTAATTAAGATTGATGGAGTTTTGTTCATATTCTGAATTTTTCTGATTAACAGTGAACAAATATTATTAACTGCATCCATATCAATTATAACAATATCAGGATTTTGTTTTTGTAAATTCACAAAAGAATCCATATCAAATGGAATCAATGAGATTTTTATATTTTGGATCGACATTTTTAAGATAGTAAAACACTTTTTTTCATTGCCGATGAAAACAACATGGATCATCAGGTAATTAGAATATTATACATTAACTTACTATGCAAGAACAAATTATTTGCTGTAAAAATTATTGTGCTTATAGTTTTTGCCGGGTGGCTTTAAGCATTAAAAAGAGCTTCCAGTATTCCTTCACCCAATGTTGGGTGAATAAAAAGGTTATCCATAATAGTCTTATCACTAAGATTCTGTCCAATTAACAAACCTGCAGATGATAAGATTTCAGAAGCATCCGGACCAGTCATCCATATACCAATGAGTATCTTATTTTCAAAAATCAGCTTGATAAATCCATTTTTGATATTTCTGGAGAAACCTCTCCATGTATTTTTAAGGAGGATTTTTTTTACTTCATAAGAATTGCCCTCTTTCAATAGTTCCCATTCCTGTTTTCCTGCACCTGCTATTTCCGGTAGTGTAAACATTGCTCTTGGAAGTGAGCTGTAGCCATTTATAGCCTGTTCCCCATTTATACCTTTAGTAATAAGCATTCCCTGTTGTATTGCAATATGTGCCATCCCATGAACACCATTTATATCGCCAACAGCAAAAATATTGGCTATATTAGTTTGAAGTTTGTTATTTACCGGAATCCCCTCTTTTGAAAAAATAACATTTGTTTTTTCTATACCTTCAGGTATATTAATTTGTCTAAGACCTGTAACAAGTACTTTTTCTGAATTTATTCTTTTCCCAGTATCCAATATTACAGTTGTTTGTGGTTTATTTACTTCTATACTCTCTGCTTTTACACCGGTATAAAGCTGGACTCCTTTTAAAGTAAGATCTTTTATAACAGGATCTATAAGATCTCTATCTGTACCATCAAGTATAAGGTCAAGCATCTCAAGAACAGTTATTTTTACTCCCAAAGAAGAGAAAAGTGAAGCCATTTCTATTCCTTCTACATTACCACCAATTATAATCATACTCTCTGGAAGTTTTTTAAGTTTAAGTGCTTCAATGTGGCTTATCACTGTTTTCCCATCCAGTTTTATTCCGGGAGGAGATGATGGGGTTGTGCCTGTTGCTATAATAAAATTATCAGTTTTCAGTTTTTGATCATTTATTAGAAAAGTATTCGCATCTAAAAAACGACCATCTCCCTTATATAAATCTACTCCTGCAGTATTCAGACGTTGTGTTATTATATTTTCAGATCCTGCCATATATGTTTCAGTATTTGTAAGAAGATTTTTTCTAAAAGATGAAGTTTCCTTTATACCCTCAGGGGAGAGAGTTATCGCTTCCTCTGCTTTTCTAAGAACATCAAGGTTTCGTTTTACAGGAAGGCACCCTGTCCTAAACCCTGTGCCGCCTAATAGATCTTTTTCTATAATGGCAGTATTATATCCCTCTTTTGCACAACTTAAAGCAGAATATAACCCCGCAGGGCCAGAACCAATTATTATGCAATTATATTTCATAAATTTAGCATATCACATTTGGTAAGTTAGAACAGAATAAATAATTCAGGACACAGGGGGTTCTTTTCCATAAGCCCCGAAGGGGTGCCATATCTTAACACAGGGGGAAGCCCTGTGTTTTTAGGTCCAGCCTTTCCAAGCCCTGAAAGGGTGGAATATAGCGATGATACTATGTCTAAGCAACGAAGGGCTGCACCCATCGTTGGGATATACTACCCCTTCGGGGCTGAGAGATTCTCGTCTAAAAATGTAGTAGCTTGTTTTTATCCAGAGGGAATATTGGGAAACATCGTTGAAATGCCAGTAAAAATAAATATCAACCTATTGACATATCTAAAATAATCCTAATAACTGGTAAGTAGAGTTATTTAGTAAGAATAATAATTAAAAACTAACATAAATTTGCCTGAATAATAGTTTATGTTTAAATGGGAGCTTATTTATGACAAAAAATCTTCGAACTGGAGCTGAAGTTATAGTTGATATAATACAGCAGCAGGGTGTTGAGTATATTTTTGGTTTACCTGGTGGATCTGTAATACCTATTTTTGATGCACTGGTTGATTCCTCTATCGAACTGGTACTTACCCGTCATGAACAGGGTGCAGTTCATATGGCAGATGGATATGCAAGAGCCAGTGGTAAAACAGGTGTCGCTTTGGTTACTTCCGGGCCAGGTGCTACAAATACTATTACCGGGATTCTAACAGCACATATGGATTCAATTCCTCTTGTTGTTTTAACAGGCCAGGCTCCAACCTGGACACTGGGTGTGGATGCTTTCCAGGAAGCAGATATGTTTGGAATATCATATCCTGTTGTAAAGCATTCTTATTTAATAAAGAATGCAGAGGATATTCCAAGGGTTTTTAAAGAGGCTTTCTATTTAGCCAGTTCAGGTCGTCCCGGGCCAGTATTGATAGATCTTCCCAAGGATGTTACCAGTGCACAGATAGATCCAAATTATAATGCACCTTTCCATCTTCCTGGATATAGTATTCCGGATGAAGTGAAAGACAATGATCTGATAGAAGTGGCAGAATTACTTAAAAAAGCAAAAAAACCAGTTCTTCTTGTTGGACATGGTTCTGTTATTTCCGGGGCCGAGAAAAGTGTTTTATTCCTGGCAGAAAAATTACAAATTCCAGTGACAAATACACTCCTTGCAAAGGGCTGTTTTCCTGATACCCATGAGCTTAGTCTTGGTATGCTTGGTATGCATGGAACAGCTTATGCAAATAAAGCCGTCTATGAATGTGATCTTATCTTTTCCATAGGAAGTCGTTGGGATGATAGAATTACAGGGAAAATTGATGAATTTTGTAAGGATGCTGTAAAAATACATATAGATATTGATCATTCAGAAATAAATAAAGTTATAA
>DAOVSY010000061.1 GCA_030633365.1 Spirochaetaceae bacterium
GTCCAGATAAAGGAGGTTCCATCCCCATAGACAGATTATGTAGAGCTCCGTACAAGGGTGATCCTCCCCTTTCTTTTGCTCCGCCGTCAGAAAGAACTAATCTTCTCCAGGTATCAGCAACAAACTGAGCTGTAAACTCACCTTCACAATCCAAAAGAGCCCTGGCAGATAATGCCGTAAATTCGGTATCGTCAGTACTCTTCCCCTCTGGAAGCAACTTACTTACAATTCCATACTTCTGCCTGACTGCATCATCTCTACCAAGATCCCCTGCAGCATCTCCAACGGCCAAAGCAATCATTGTAGCTACAGATCTGTCTGTAAAAGTTTTTTCATCAATATTCAGCTTCATTTTTTTCCTCTTCTGCTACCATTTGGTAACGATACCGGTATCGTTACCGGTTTATTTATAAATCTAACTATATCTCTATCTACTTCAGGCAATTTGTCTGGTAGAATCCCTTACTATAAGTTCTGTCTTAAAAATTATTTCTCTGTTTATCCTGTTATTTTCTGCTATCTCTTCAATAAGAAGTTCTACTCCGGCCTGACCAAGTTTATTTTTAAACGTATCCAATGTTGTCAGCTTAGGATGAACCAGTCTTGATATTTCTATATTATCATGACCTATTATAGAAATATCACCAGGTATAGAAAGTCCTTTCTCAAATATGGCCTCGTATGCGCCTACAGCCATAAGATCATGGGAAGCAAATAAAGCTGTTACATGATTTTTCTGATTAAGCAAAACCTTCATACCTTCATAACCCGTATCTGCACAATGGGAACCGGAAAAAAACCATTCATCCCTGTAGGAAAGACCGGCTTCTGCATAAGCTTTTTTATAACCTTCCAGACGCTCAGCCCCGGACAGAGTCGATATTCCAGTAGTTATGTGACCAATCTTGCGATGTCCTAAATCTATCAGATACTTTACAGCTTTGTAGGCTGAATCAATATTATCTATTGCAATTGTTGATATAACAGATTTAGGACTTTTCCGGTAAATCTGTACTGCTGGAAACTGATCTTCTTTCAATTTTATAAACTCATCCTGATTTGCCTCTGAAAAAGAGACAATAATTCCATCTACCTGTTTACTGCGAAGTAGTTTTAATGCTTCTTTTTCAACTTTATTATCATGATTGGTATCAAAAAAAATAACTGAGTATCCAAGCTGTCTCGCTTTTTCAACTACTCCCCGTGCCAGTTCCGGAAAATTCGGGTTAGTTATATCCGGCACTACAAACCCAATAGCATTAGATCTTTGAAGAACCAGCCCCCGGGCAACACTACTGGGACTGTAACCCAGTTCTTTTATGGAACTGTTTACTCTGGCTTCTGTTTCTGTGTTTACATCAGGCTTTTTATTTAAAACCCTGGAAACAGTAGAAACTGAAACACCTGAGTGTCTGGCAATATCCTTTATTGTTACAGCCATAAAATAGTAAATACTCCTATAATTCAGAACAATCAGTTTATGGTAACGTTACCGGTATCGTTACCATAGATCATTGTAAACCCACTTTAACTGTAATGCAAGGTAAAGTTTTAATTTTTTATAAAAAAAACTGTAATAATAGTTTTTTGAAGTAGAAACTCAATTTACCATTAAAAACTGTCTAAACTGATTTTCCATCTGGTCAGGCATCATTATCTGGGAAATACATTCAATTGCATAATCATCAGTCATTCCGGCAATATAGTCAGTTACAAGACTATCAAATCCTCCGTCAATGGTGGTGTAAAAATCTGTCATTTTTCCAAGATAATCACTAAAACGAACTGCCAAAAGATTATTCTCCTGAACATAGGCATCATGATCATGTCCATAATTTTCAAAGATCTCATTAAGATAACCAAACAGAAGTTTTAAAATCCGTTCAAAATATTTATTATGCCCCGAAAGAATTGGACTGAAGTATATATTTTTATAATTAAAATCCCTTAAAACAAGCAAAGCTTCATATACACGATCTGAAAAACCTATTCTGCCAGTATTGATAGAAGTTTTAATAATATCATCTACAAGAGTATTTATGATTTGACTATTACTTATTCCAACAATATTACTACCAGCTAAAGGAATATCTTCTACTTTGATAATTCTAAGCTGTATAGCATCTTCAATATCTCTGCCCAGATATGAAATTTTATCTGCCATTCTGACAACTGTACCTTCCCAGGTTGAAGGATAATGGGTTCTGGCTGTAAGAGCTTCCAGATTTTTGACTTTAAAATCCGGGGTAATGGATTGTTCAAATTTTTCTCCACAATGGCTTACAATACCATCTCTGACAGCATAGGTTAAATTAAGCCCCTTTCCATACTGAACCAGATAATCCACAACCCTCAAAGAATAGAGTTCATGAATAAATCCACCCCTATCCTTGCGAATATTGTTTATAATTTTCTCACCCACATGGCCAAAAGGGGTATGCCCCAGATCATGCCCCAGCCCAATAGCCCATGCCAGATCAGAATCAAGATCAAGACCCTTACATATAGCTGAAGCCACTGAGGCCACGTGCATTACATGTTCTATTCTTGTACAGATATGATCATTTTTTGGAGAAAAGAAAACCTGAGTCTTATGTTTAAGCCTTCTGAATGGGTATGAATGAATAATAGCAGTAGTATCCCTGAAATACCCACCTCTAAAATCATCTTCTCTGTGATATACTCTATTTAGAAGCTCGTTGGAACTTAATTGATTATCAAAATTACCCATTATCTATATTCCCTTATTAAAATAGTGTGTCAGTATTTTATTCATTAGAGCATGATCTCTCATACCATAAGTTTCTCTAATAGAATGCATTGCCCACATAGGATTACCAACATCCACTGTTCGAATTCCTAAATTTGCTGCAGAAATTGCCCCAATAGTACTCCCGCTGGGAATGTCAGAGCGACCAACAAACTTTTGAAAAGGAACAGACAATTCATCACAAAGCCTCTTAAATATCAATGAAGTTTCGGAACTGGTTGCATACTTAAAAGCAGCATTTAATTTAATAACAGGACCTTTATTTAACTGAGGGGCATAATCAGGATCGTGTTTATCGCTAAAATTAGGATGAACTGCATGAGCACCATCTGCAGATATGAGAAAAGACACAGCTTTTGCTCTAAAATAATCTTCTTTGGAGTTTTTTGTAACAGAGAGAACAATACGTTCAAGTATTTCAGATAAAAAGGAACTGTTTGCCCCCTGATATGTAAGACTCCCAATTTCTTCATTATCATAAAAGACACCTACCTGGGTAGCTTCTGCAACTCTGGAAGAAATAAGTGAAGACAACACACTATGACACATTGCAAGATTATCAATTCTGGGAGCAACAAAATATTCATCCCCCAAAAATAATCCTTCTCCCTGATCGTATAGAAACAGATCCATCTCTCCGATTTCTTTTGGATCAACTTTTAGATGATCAGAGACCAGGGATTTGAGAGGATTCTGATCTGATTTACCAATTCCCAGAACAGCTTGAAGATGATTCTGTTTATTATATTCAAATCCCTTGTTAATTTCTTTGTTCATATGAATAGCAAGATTAGGAATAATTACTATGGGTTTTTCATAATTGAATAATTTCCGGGACCATACACCTTCTCTAAAAACAGTAACTACTCCGGCAACAGATAACTCTCTATCCAGCCAGGAAGAAACAATTGGGGATCCATAAGCTTCTGTACTAACCCTTGCTGCACCGTTTTTCCAACTGCCCCCTTCTGTTTTTAACTTTAAAGAAGGACTGTCTGTATGGGCACCGGCAATCATAAAGCCAAATTGGGACAGATCTCCTTGCCCCAATCGGAAAGCAATAACAGAAGACATATTGCGAGAGAGATAATAAGATCCTCCAGGTTTAAGTTCCCAATTATTTTTCTCATCAAGACATTTAAAACCATTGGCTTTAAGTTCATTTATAATACTGGCGGAAGCCTGATAAGAGCTTGGTGATTTTTTAATAAATTGTTGTAAATCTTTCATATCCAACTATTTTAACATTATTTCATCTAAAAGGAGTAAAATTTTAAATATTTATTTGATATCCTAAAACAAAACTTCTATAATACCTTATATGAGACAGGAAAATATACTAATTGTTGAAGATGAAAGAATTATTGCTCTGGACTTACAAAGAAGACTTATTAGGTTTGGTTTCCCTAATCCGGTTATCACAACTAATGGTTTAGATGCCCTTAAAGCAATTGATATAGATAAGCCGGATATAATTTTGATGGATATAATGCTGTCCAGTGATTTTGATGGTATTGAGACGGCTACAATTATTAATGAAAAATATAATATTCCCCTCATATTTCTAACAGCATACTCAGATGAAAAAACTGTAGAAAGAGCAAAAAAAGCTGAGCCATACGGTTATATATTAAAGCCATTTAAGGAAAAAGAACTTTATACAACTATTGATATAGCCCTTTATAAATTTGAATCCAATGAAAAATTAAAAAAGCAGGAAAGATGGTCTGCGGCAATACTTCATAGTATAGAAGATGGAATAATTGCAACAAATCAAAATGGTCAGATAGAATTTATGAATCCTGTTGCAGAAAAAATTACGAATTATATTCAGGATGATGTAAAAAACCTATCCCTTAATGAAATTTTTGAATTAACTGATAATAAAACCCAGACAATTATAAATATGCCTGTTTTTTCAAAAACAAATACAGAACCATTTATATTTAAAGACAGTTCTATGAGTAATAGAAAACGTGACACAATTCGTGTGGAAGGATCAATTGCAGCAATTATAGATAAAAATAGTAATTTTGAAGGGCAGGTTTTGGCTTTCAGAGATATTACAGAAAAACATAAACTATCTCAAAAAATATCCTACCAGTCAAAGCATGATACCTTAACAGGACTTCTTAACAGAGAGTGGTTTTCTAAAATTCTGGAAGATCTTATTGAAGAATCCATATCAGAAGGGAGCAGTCACGCTTTTTTATATATGGATCTGGATCAATTTCGGGTTGTTAACGATGTCTGCGGACACACAGCCGGGGATGAGATGCTTCTGACAACTTCTAATGTAATAAATAAGGTTATTAGAAGTAGTGATACCTGTGCAAGACTGGGAGGAGATGAATTTGGAATACTTCTGGAAGGAGCACATCTTCAGCAGGCACTTTTTATAGCAAAAAGACTTCAGTCAAGATTAGTTGAAAGTAAAGTAGTAAGAGAAACTCAGGTTTTTAATATCAATACAAGTATTGGTATTGTTATGTTGACAGAAAATTCAAAAGATCTGCATTCTGTTCTTGCAGCAGCAGATGATGCCTGTTTTATTGCCAAGGATGAAGGTGGAAAGAAAATCACTGTATACAATGATGATGAAAACCTGTTTGTAAAACGCCGGGGTGAAATGCAGTGGATATCAAAATTGACAAAAGCCCTTGAAGAACATCAGTTTGAACTCTTTTACCAACCAATAGAACCAATTGTAAAAGATTCAACTCAACTAAAAAAGTGTGAACTTCTTATACGAATGAAAGACGAAAAAAATGGATATATTCCTCCAAATGATTTCCTTCCTTCTGCTGAAAGATACAAACTAATGCCTGCAATTGACAGGTGGGTAATAAATAATGCGTTTTTAAACCATAAACATTTAAGTGATAGAATAGGTAAAGAAAATAATAACTATATGTTCAGTGTCAATTTATCTCCGGATTTTCTTGCAGAAGAAGATTCTCTGGATTTCATACTCTTCAAATTTGAAGAGTATGAAATTGATCCAAAACAGATTTGCTTTGAGATTACAGAAACAACAGCTATAGGGAATATGCAGGCAGCTACAGATTTTATTCATAACCTCAAAAATATTGGATGTTTATTTTCTCTGGATGATTTTGGAAGCGGATTTTCATCTTTCAATTATCTAAAAAATCTTCCTGTCGATTTCTTAAAAATTGACGGTATATTTGTTAAAGACATGGATGAAGATTCTGTAAACAGAGCAATGGTAGAAGCAATAAATAGCCTTGGACAGGTAATTGGACTTAAAACAATTGCAGAATTTGTCAGAAATGCAGATATAATCGAAGAATTAAGAAAAATTGGTGTTGATTATATTCAGGGTTATGAAATTGGAAAACCAGAACCAATATCCGGCCTTATTGAAAACTACACAGTTAACCAGTAGAGACATTAATTGATTGTAATAATGGGAATAAAACATTCCGGAAAAACAAGCCTTGGAAAATTATTGGCAAAAATCCTAAATGTACCCTTTCTGGATTTGGATTATCTTTTGGAAGAACAATATTCACAGGAAAGAATACTGAATTTTAGAGAATTGTACCTTAAATTGGGCGAATCCGGATTTCGGGAACTGGAAACTGAAGCTTTGAACAGTATTTTAATACAGCAACAAGGAGTTCTTGCATTAGGTGGAGGAACTATTGATAATCCTGAAGCTATGGAAATTGTGCAAAAAGCTGAAACACTGGTTTTTCTTGATGTTGAAGAACAGATTCTATACAAAAGAATTGAAAGAAACGGGTTCCCCTCATTTTTAAAAAAATCTCCTGAAAAACTATTTTCTGAACTGTTCAAAAGGAGAAGACTTTTATACAAAAATATTGCTACAATAACATTAAATATCACAAATGAGAGTCCTGAAGAAATTCTTGGGATCCTAACACAGAAAATAGAGGATAACTAATGAGCGGCAGCAGTTTCGGACAAATATATAGAGTATCTACCTTTGGAGAATCCCATGGGAAAGGTGTAGGAGTTATAATAGACGGAGTAACCCCGGGGATTGAAATAGATGAGACATATATACAGAATCAGCTAGACAGAAGAAAACCGGGGCAATCCAGTATTACAACTCAAAGAAAGGAATCGGATAAGATTCACATACTTTCCGGAGTATTTGAAGGAAAAACAACCGGTACACCTATGGGATTAATTCTTTATAATGAAGATCAGATTAGTTCTGATTATAATGCCATTAAAGATCTGTTTAGACCTGGTCATGCAGATTATACTTATCTGCAAAAATATGGCATAAGAGACCATAGAGGGAGTGGTAGAGCTTCCGGAAGAGAAACTTCCGCAAGAGTTGCTGCAGGTGCAGTAGCAATGAAAATTCTTGACTCCAAGGGGATAAATATAACTGCCTATACAATTAGGGCTGCAGGCATAAGCTGTAATGAACGTAATCTTGATATAATAGAGAAAAATAACTTAAGAGCATGTGACAGTAAAGCAGCTATGGAAATGGAAAAAAAAATTATTACTCTTTCAGATGAGGGAGACAGCGTTGGCGGCATTGTGGAATGCCTGATTAGAGGTGTAAAACCAGGACTTGGTGAACCCGTTTTTGATAAAATAGATGCAGAACTTGCAAAAGCCATGATCTCACTTGGAGCAGTAAAGGCAATAGAATTTGGCTCAGGGTTTTCCAGTGCAGATATGAAAGGTAGTGAACATAATGATGGAATGGATAGTAAAGGATTTAAAACCAACCATGCCGGCGGAATTATAGGCGGTATAAGCACTGGAGAGGATATTATTTTTAGAATTGCAGTCAAACCAACTTCATCCATAAGCAAGGAACAAAAAACCATAGATATTAAAGGAAAAGAAAAACCAATAAAAACTGAGGGAAGACATGATCCATGTATATGTCCAAGAATAGTTCCCGTTGTTGAAGCAATGACTGCACTTGTATTAATTGATATGTACAAACGACAAGCAGCCCTGTTGGCATAATAAATAAATTTAATGAAAAACTAATAATGAATAATGAAAAATCAAGACTGGAGTCAGATACTTATAATATCCATATTATTAGTTTTTCATTTTTCATTATTAATTTTGTTTTCTAATTCAAAAAGACCTTACGTCTTTATGAATCAGAAAACAACGGTCCCATCTTACCTATCCACCGGGGATTCTTTGCAGACATATCTTCAGAATAAAGAGGTGGTTTTAATCCTGGGGAACTCTTGTCCAGTAATTTTAAAAGATAGTCACTTATCCATCTGGAAATTAGCAGTACAACCATTTTATGCCTTAATCGTCCCTGAACATCCCTGTTTAATATCGAAGGAATGGTTGTAGTAGTAATTATTTCATCAAGAACCCGATCATTTAAATTGGAACGACACTCCCTGCTTGAATAAAAATGAGTTACAAAAAATACAATTTTATTGGGGCTGGCAGATCGTAATTTATGACATGTTTCTACAATAGTTCCGCCGGTTCGTACCATATCATCCAATACTACAACATCTTTACCGGCAATATCAGAAAGGCCAATATCAGAATCTTCTGAAACAGTAATCTGGACTCTACGCTCCCCTATTCTTTTTTTATCCATAGTTATAACAGGAATATTTTTATCACCAATACATTTCTGAACCTTCCTGACAAACTCCAATGCACCTTTATCCGGAGCACACAGAACAATATTACGCTCATTTACAACATCTGTATCCTTTAAATAACTGGAATATAGATCGAAGGGACGGAGGTTATGAAATTTACCTGAAAATCTATCCATAAATATATTTTGAACAGAAACAGAATGATTATGAATAGTAACAACTTCATCTACACCTGACATTTTTAGAAGATCCGCATATAAACGGGCAGAAAAAGCCTGGCCATCAAATTTTTCATAATCTCTCACCGTCCTTTTTCCACCAGTTAATCCATGTTCTTTTCTTGGACCCCGATCCTGGGCACTGTAGTATAAATCCGGCTCTATAAGGATAACTCTTTGAGCTCCATTATCCTTGGCTGCTCTTGCTATCAGGAAATTACGCATTCCAAGACCATTTCTGGAATGTACTCCCTGATTAGTGCTTACAAGGATAACTGTTTTACCCTTAAGCTTATCTCCAACATTACCAGGATTTCTGGCTGTAGTTATAAACCTTGGACAAAATTCTGTATTTAAAAAACTTTTTAAAGAGATAAGATCCTGATAGTCATCCTGCTGCCCCATAAAATGTGCAATATCTTCTGATACCGGATTATCCGCAACTGATCCTACAATTACAATATCTTTCATAAATACATCTTACTATTCAATAGATGATATGCAAAGGAATTTTTTTATATTTTCCATTTTCATTTTTTTACCATCATCTCCTAACAATTAATTGTCATGCCATTTTCATTCTATCCCTTCCGGGATAAAGATTTGACAAAAATATGAGGCTTCCCCTACTTGTTTTTTTTCGAAAAAATCTATATATTTGGTGGCTATGAAAACAGGAACCCCGGATAATACACTTATAATACAAAGTGACAGCACACTGCTTTTAGATGTTCATAATGGTAATTTTGCTGCAGCCAGAAATGATATTGCACCTTTCTCTGAATTGGAAAAATCACCAGAACACATTCATACATACAGAATATCTCCTTTATCATTATGGAATGCGGCTTCTGCGGGTCTTGATGCCGATCATATTGTAGAAATACTTGAAAAATGGAGCCGATTTGATATCCCTGATAATATTATTTTCAGTATTAAAGATATTATTTCCAGATTTGGTAAGCTGATCCTAAAAGAAACTGATGATAATAATAAGCTGATATTATTTATTACCGATAAAATGATTCTGGCAGAACTGTCAGCTATGGAAAAACTAAAAAAATATCTCCTGCCAATAGAAGAAGGATTTTCAATAAAACTAGTTGATCGTGGAACTGTAAAACTTGAACTTATAAAATTGGGATACCCTGTAAAAGATGAAGCACCACTTAAAGACGGTGATCCTCTGGATATAAAACTAAGAGATACAACCAGAAGTGGATTTGGATTGATGGTAAGAGATTATCAGATAGAATCTGCAGAAACTTTTTGTGGAGACGGGAATGCCGGCAGCGGGTTTGGAGTAATTGTATTACCCTGCGGAGCTGGAAAGACTGTTGTAGGAATGAAGGTGATGGATATCTTAAAAACCAATACCCTTATACTTACAACAAATGTTGCAGCTGTACATCAATGGATAGAAGAGCTTAAGGATAAAACCCATTTAGATGAGGAAGATATTGGAGAATATACAGGGGATAGAAAAGTAATAAAACCTGTAACAGTAGCAACCTATCAAATACTAACATGGCGTCCTGACAGTGAAAGTGACTTTCCCCATTTTTCAATTTTCCGTAAAAAGAACTGGGGACTTATAATTTACGATGAAGTACATCTGCTCCCGGCACCTGTATTTAGAGTAACTGCAGAAATTCAATCCATGAGAAGGCTTGGATTAACTGCAACTCTGGTAAGAGAAGACGGCAGACAGGAGGATGTATTTTCTCTTGTTGGCCCTAAAAGATATGATGTCCCCTGGAAAGAACTGGAATCAAAGGGATGGATTGCCGAAGCAAATTGCTACGAAATACGAATAGATTTACCGGAAGATCTTAAAATTGAATATGCAGTTGCAGAAAAAAGGAAAAAGTTTCGTATTGCAAGTGAAAATCATTTAAAAACAGGAATAGTTAAACAACTGATAAAAAACCACAGAGAAGATTCTATTTTGGTAATAGGCCAATATATTGAGCAATTGAAAAGCCTTGCAAAAGCATTATCGTCTCCTCTGATAACAGGAAAAACACCAAACCCTGAGAGAGAACGTATCTATAATGCATTTAGAAGGGGTGAAGAAAGGGTAATTGTTGTTTCCAAAGTTGCAAATTTTGCCATAGATCTTCCGGATGCTTCAGTTGCCATTCAGGTTTCAGGAACCTTTGGATCAAGACAGGAAGAAGCACAGCGATTAGGCCGGGTTCTTCGTCCAAAAAAAAGAAATTCCTATTTCTACTCCCTGGTTTCAAGACATACAACAGAAGAAGAATTTGCATTAAACAGGCAAAAATTTCTTACAGAGCAGGGATATAAGTATCATATAGAGATGTGGGATTAAGACAGTTACTTCGATACATTTTTGCGAGCAAAAACACTCAGCAACCTATATATAGAAGATTAGTAAAAAATTATATTCTGACATAATTGTGACATATTCAACTGATACTATTAATAATAACAATGGGGGATAACCCAGGAAAATATTATTAGGAGTCACATATGTTAACTAAATCCACATTTCGTACAATTTTTTTTATGGCAGTTCTTCTGCTGATTATACCAATGATAATGAGTGCAGCAGGTAACCGTGAAGCAGGTAATGGAGAAGGTATTACCCA
>DAOVSY010000569.1 GCA_030633365.1 Spirochaetaceae bacterium
AAATATTGGCATTAATATGGAATATGTTGGTTTTATTGAATACACAGAATTAGTTTCTTCTTCAATTATAAAAAGAACTGCTCTTGTAGTAACAAGCCCTAATTCCCAATTTGCACGAGCACTGAGAAAAATTGCAGAAAATTTGATTCATATTGGATATATAGATAAACCTGTATTATATGATTCTGATGAGGATATAATCAATTTAGAAAATTTTATTTAATATGATCCGCAATCCGTAAGGGCGATTGCATATCCGTAGGGGCGACCGGCCTGGTCGCAACTTCGTTGCTGCTCGGCTATGCAACCTTAGCCGGTCGCCCCTACGGATATTTTTTTCTAAAAGCCGGAACCCTGGACGAAGCAGTCAAAGAATAATCAGACCGTATACCTTGTTCAAGATAATGAAATCCAATACCTGCAATCATAGCTGCATTATCTGTACACAACGACATAGATGGAATAATTGTTTGTATATTATTAAGAGCAAGTAATTCCTTTCTTAGTAACGAATTTGCTACAACACCTCCACCAGCAACAACCCTGGTTAAACCAGTATCTTTTAAAGCCCTTTTTACCCGGCGCATTAAAATATCAACAGCGGCTCTTTGAAAACTTGCAGCTATATTAGCTTTAGATTTTTCCGAATCGCCATTTCTAAATTGATCAAGTTGATTTATTACAGCAGTTTTAAGACCAGAGTAGGATACATCATATTTGTGATCCCCCTTATGTAACGATGGGTTTGGAAAATTAAATGCCATGGAATCACCTTCAACAGAAAGACGATCTATAGCAATTCCTCCAGGATAGCCAAGCTCATAGTACTTTGCTACTTTATCAAATGCTTCACCACAGGCATCATCTATTGTTGTTCCCAAAACTTCCATTTTGTTAAACTCTGTAACATGACTAATTATTGTATGACCACCAGAAACAAGAACACCCAAATACGGATATTCAATATCATGTTCAAGATATGGTGCATACAAATGTGCCATTATATGATCAACACCAACAAAGGGTTTGTTTAATGATAAAGCCAGACCTTTTGCAAAACTCAATCCTACAAGAAGAGAACCAACTAATCCAGGCTTGTTTGTTACTGCAATTCCATCTATTGAATTAAGATCAATCCCGGAATCCACTGTTGCTTCTTTTACTACAGATTTAATCCATTCTACATGTAGTCTTGAAGCTATTTCAGGAACTACTCCATTATAAAGTTTATGATCATCTATTTGTGTTGCAACTATATTACTAATTATATTGCGTCCGTTTTCTACAACAGAAGCAGCACATTCATCACACGATGTTTCAATACCAAGAATCTTCATCAAACTTATTACCTGTAAATAATTCTGTTAAATTATTGAGAACATAATTATTCTCAAGAAAAGAAGGATATAACTCTAATAGGATATCAGCTAATTCCTCGGTCCATATGTGACCAATCATTATAGCATGCCCTTTTTTCTGAGATATATTAAGACCATTTTCCACAGCCTCTAATATTGCCTGTTTTTCTTTACTGTTATCCAGAAAAATACTCCTCTCTGCAAATTGGATTCCAACTTCTCGTGCCAGCTGCTGTCCTACAGACTTTGATGTTGTTCTACTATCCAAAAAATATAATCCATTTTCTTTTAACACATTAAACAAAAATTGCATTAATTCATAGTCAGCAGTACCTGCAGATCCCGGGTTAATGAGTATTTTGTTCAAAGTACTAAAAGAGAAAGATATGTATTTTCTTGACAGTAGAACAACATCCAGATCTGTTGGACGTGAAATTGCCGGGGCTGTTAACATACAATTTGCAGAGAGGAGTATTTTTCTGGATAATAGTAAAGAAAGATTAGCAATACTTGAGGCTGTTGAAAAAGGTCTTAATGTAGCTGAAAAAAGAGGACATGCAATAATGATAGGTCACATTT
>DAOVSY010000385.1 GCA_030633365.1 Spirochaetaceae bacterium
AACTGGCAGATTTTAGAGGAAGTCAGGATGGTTTTATGGGGTTAAGCTTTCCCACAATAGCAGGGTTTAATGATCATGGCGCAATTATTCATTATTCTGCAACTAAAAACAGTGCTCATACTCTTAGTTCCCCTGGAGTGCTTCTTCTTGATTCAGGAGGGCAGTATCTTGATGGCACTACAGACATTACCAGGGTTCTGACATCCGGGGATATTGCTCCGGAAGTGATTCATGATTATACCCTTGTTTTAAAAGGGCATATTGATCTTGCAATGATCAAATTCCCTGAAGGGACTAAGGGTTTTCAACTTGATATTCTTGCAAGAAAGGCTCTTTGGGATGAGGGAAGAAGCTATGGCCATGGTACTGGTCATGGAGTTGGCTTTTATCTTAATGTACATGAAGGACCTCAGACAATAAGTCAAAAAGCTGTTGATACGGCAATTAAGGAAGGCATGGTTACATCTAATGAACCAGGAATTTATCTGGAAAATAGATATGGAATTCGAATTGAAAATCTAATTTTAGCAGTAAAAAGTAATATTGGTAAAACTGAAAATTTCCTTGAATTTGAAACACTTTCATTATGCCCTTTAGAACCTGAATTGATAGATTCTGAAATGTTAACAGATCTTCAGAAAGAGTGGGTTAATAACTATCATGATAAAGTTTATAATAAACTTGCTCCTCTTTTAGAAGAATCGGAGAGGGTTTGGCTTAAAGGTAAAACCAGGAGAATTTAGTGTCTGAAGATATAAATAAAACTGATATACCAGGTATACGAACTAAAGTTATTCAGAAGGCTTCCTGGGTTGGAATAATAGGAAATGCCTTTCTTTCTATAATTAAAATTACTGCAGGAATTTTAAGTGGTTCATTTGCTCTTTTAGGAGATGGTATAGATTCTGCTACTGATATCGTTACCTCTATTGTAACTTTATTTACATCAAAAATTGTGGACCGACCTCCGGATAAAGGTCATCCTTATGGGCATGGCCGTGCAGAGACTGTTGCTACCAAGGCTCTGTCTTTCATTATATTTTTTGCCGGTGCACAGCTTGCGTATTTATCTATTAAAAGCATATCAAGTGGGGCTGAAAGATCAGTACCTGAACTGTATGCCATATATTTTGTAATTATTTCTATTTTTGGGAAAGCATTTCTTGCTTTCTATAAGTATAAAGCAGGGAAGAAAGTGAATAGTTCTATGCTTATTGCTGATTCAAAAAATATGATGAATGATATATTAATTTCCTTTAGTGTTCTGTTGGGGTTAATATTTACTTTTATTTTTAAAATGCCTTTACTGGATATGATAACTGCTCTTATTGTGAGTATATGGATAATGAAGGTAGCATTTGATATTTTTCTGGAGACCAGTATAGAATTAATGGATGGCCTGGAAGATCAGACTATTTATAATAAAGTTTTTAATGCTACCTGTGGTGTTGAGGGTGTTAGAAATCCCCACCGAACCAGAATTAGAAAGATAAATACTATGTATGTAATTGATATGGATATAGAAGTAGATGGTAATCTTACAGTTACAGAAGGTCATGATATTTCTAAAAAAGTTCATGATTGTATTCAGAATCAGATAGAAAATATATATGATGTAATAATACATGTAGAACCTATTGGAAATGAAGAAGAAACAGAAAAATTCGGTCTGTCAAAGGATTCAATATTAGATTAGAAAATGTAGGGGTAGGGCTTGCCCTACCCATACAAATATGATGGTAAATTCTGTATCTACAACGACATACAGATGTTATAAAATGTAGGGGTAGGCCTTGCGCCTACCCTAAAGGAGAAATTAATGGTTGGCGCATTAAAAATAAATAAAAATTTTACAAAAAGAAAAGGACCTGTTGTTCTGGTTATTATGGATGGAATAGGTTTTGGTAAATATAAGGATGGGGACAGTTTTGCTGCTGCACATACGGAAATTCTTGATAAACTTATGGAAGAGAACCCTATGGTCCCATTAAAAGCCCATGGTAAAGCAGTTGGTCTTCCAGATGACAGTGATATGGGAAACAGTGAAGTTGGTCATAATGCTATTGGTTGTGGCCGGGTATTTGACCAGGGTGCAAAGCTAGTTTCTAATTCAATAAAGACTGGTAAAATGTTCGAAGGGAAGGTCTGGAACAAACTTAAAGATAATGTCCTTTCAAATAACAGTACATTACATTTTCTTGGTCTGCTTTCTGATGGAAATGTTCACTCTCACATTAACCACCTAAAAGCTATGATTTTACAGGCAAAGGAAGATGGTGTAAAACGGGTTCGAATTCATGCCCTTCTTGATGGAAGAGATGTAGGAGAGACTTCCGCATTTGATTTTTTCGATCCTTTTGAAGAGTTTCTTATGGCACAGCGAAATGATAATTTTGATGTTGCTATCGCCTCCGGTGGAGGGCGTATGGTAATAACTATGGATAGATATAATGCAAACTGGAATATGGTAAAAGAGGGGTGGGAAACTCATGTTTTGGGTGAAGGTAGATCCTTTCAGTCCTCTCATGAGGCTATTGAAATTTTAAGAAAAGAATCAGGTGCCATTGATCAGGATATTCCACCTTTTGTTATATCCCGGGATAATTCCCCTATTGGTACTGTAGAAGACGGGGATAGTTTTATTCTTTATAATTTCCGTGGAGACAGGGCTCTTGAAATTACCGAAGCTTTTGAAAAAGGAGATTCTTTTGATCGGTTTGATCGGAAAAGAGTCCCGGATGTTGAGTATGCAGGAATGATGGAATACGATGGAGATCTTCATGTTCCTGCACAGTATCTGGTTACTCCTCCATCTATAGACAGAACTATGTGTGAATATCTTACTGCAAGTGGTGTAAAACAATATTCAATAAGTGAAACCCAGAAGTTTGGTCATATTACTTATTTTTTTAATGGAAATAAAAGTGGAAAATTTAGTGAAGATCTTGAAACTTATGTAGAAATACCATCTGATATTCTTCCTTTTGAACAAAGACCCTGGATGAAGTGTGCAGAAATAGCTGATGATGTTATAGAAACTATTAAGGGTGGAGAATATGATTTTATAAAATTAAATTTTCCTAATGGAGATATGGTTGGTCACACTGGAAACTATGAAGCAGTTATTTGCTCAATCGAAGCTCTGGATTTGAGTATAGGTCGAATAAGAGAAGCTGTGGAAAGAGCTGGTGGAATAATGGTAATAAGTGCAGATCATGGAAATGCAGATGATATGTTTGAGCATAATAAAAAAACCGGTGAGGTTGTTTATAAAGAAAACGGCTCTCCCAAGGCAAAAACTTCTCATTCCCTTAATCCTGTTCC
>DAOVSY010000031.1 GCA_030633365.1 Spirochaetaceae bacterium
TAAGAATTGGTGTTGCATAAATTTTTAATACTGCCAGTTCGTAGTCCAGAGCAGAGTTAAATACTGAATCTGCCTGATCCTGAAATCTAAATATATTGTTTTCCTCACCCCGTCTTACAGAAGGCCACATATTTAAAGTTGTTTCTGCACTGTTTCCTCTAAACTGATGATCACGAACCATTCTACGAACCAATCTGTTATCTATTGTTGGAATACGATTGTGATCGTCCATATTTAACTGTGTTAGTGCAGATATGTATATTTTATATTTTAATTCATTCCCAACCAAAGGAGTCAGTTCCGGATTTAAGCCGTGTATACCTTCTATTAATAAAACATTTCTTTTTGTTAATTGTAATAATGTTCCTGTATCTTTTGGTCGTCCTGTAATAAAGTCAAATATTGGAATTTCAACCTCTTTACCATCGAATAATTGGAGAAGATGTTTATTAAGTAAATCAATATTTAGAGAATACAATGATTCAAAGTCCGGTTTTCCATTTTCATCCAGTGGAGCTTCATTATTTGGCAGATAGTAATTATCCAGAGAAATACTTACTGGATTAAAACCCATAACTCTTAACTGTATAGACAGCTTTTTTGTAAAGGTTGTTTTACCTGAAGAAGATGGGCCTGCTACAAGAATTACCCTGACATTACCCTTTCTGCTTGCTATATTATCAGCAATTTGTGATATCTTTTTATTATGAAGAGCTTCAGCAACTCTAATAAAGGGTTTTATTTCTCTTTTTTCTGAAAGTTCATTAAGTTTCCCTACACAATTTACATTTAGTATTTTGCCCCATGCCTTGTATTCTTTGTAAACAGCAAACAGGGATGGCATATCCTTAAAGGAAGCTAATTTATGTGGAGTTTTTCTATTTGGATAGCGTAAGAGAAATCCAGGAGCATAATTATGAATTTTAAAAGGTTTGAGTAATGATGTATTTGGAAGAAGAGGCTCGTATGATATATCTATAAATCCCCCACAATAATAAATAGGAATTTTGGACTCATTTCTATATTTTAACAGTAATGCAGTAGCTGGCTGATTTACTTTCTGGAAAAAATCTATAGCTTCATTATAGGATATTACTCTTCTTTCAATATTACATTCACTTTCCACAATTCTGTTCATTTCTTTTTGAAGAAGGGCAATGTCTTTATCAGATATTTCCTCCAGGCCATTGTAGTAATAATAATAGCTGTCTCCCAGTGAATGGCTTATAACCAGGTGTCTTTCAGGAAATAGTGTTACAGATGCTTTAGCAAGGAGAAAGGATAATGTTCTTCTGAATAATCTTATGCCTGGAGTGCTGTAAAGTCTGACAGCTTCAACATAGGAATTTATTTCAATTTTAAAACTTAAACTGACAAGTTCATTATTTATATTTGCTGCAATAACAGGGTTGTCTGTTTTTTCACTTAATAAATTACTAAAAATTTCTTTTACTCTGGTACCATAATCTATGGTTTTTTCTTCTCCATTTTCCAGTTTAATATCTACTTTCTTCATTTTTACTCCAGGGCAGCTAAATTTAAACTGAATTCTAATATGAAAAGATACTAATGTACAGGAAAAAAATTGAAAGCCTGAAAATTCATTATTTTCCCAGAAGTTCCAGCCATTGTCTGGGACCAATATAATTTGGCCGGGCTATTATATCCTTATCCAGTTCTGATAATTCCCCGAATCCTTTTACTGAAGTTAAGGAATAGAGATAACGTTTTTCTTTTGATGATATTTTATTATAGTTTTCAAACAGTTCTGTTTGATCTTCACTGTTGCTTATCTGCTGTTTCATTTTTATGTAGGTTTTTTCAATTTCCGAATCCATAGAGTCAATTGATATGTTAAAAAGTTTAAATAAATTTAGATTTTCCAATTTCTACTCCTGTGGTTATTCAAAAAAGACTTAATTGTATTGGTGTATTATTAACTGTTTTTGGTTTCTCTATAATAGCAGCATAAGATGTTATGTCTTTACCATTAGTATTAAGAGCATTTAATCTTGTTCTATTTTCTTCCAGAGAAGAATAATTTGTACTTATATGAATAAGAATTTCAAAGGGATTATCTATTCCTATGGTATTAGTTGATATATTGGTAAACTTTATTTCTAATTCATTTCTCATAGTTTTGATTAATCCGGTCAGACTTTCAAGATAAAACTTATCCTGGCTTGTTTTTATTTCTTCTGCCAGACGTGATATAACGGTAAAATAAGCACCTGTTTCTTCTATAGTCAGATCTCTGGACTTCAGCCGTGATATTAAGCTTTGTATCCAAAAAAGCAGGCTTATATCTGGTTCTTCTTTTTCCATGGCTATTGCAGTTAGTCTGTATGCAAGATTATTGCCAAATAATATTTTACATGTCGCTATAAGCTCAGTTGGTGAATATTTGTATTTTGATGCAGTTTCTATACTCCAGATAGCAAATCTGTGTGCAGGTTCTTTGTAGCTTCTGTTAAGATCCTGTAACATAAGGTTAGCAGTTTCAAGAAAAAGATCTTCCATATCATATTCAAGGCTTTCGATAATTTCTGTAATAACACTTCTAATGAAAGATCTGTCTTTAATAATATTGTCTATAAATATTTTTTGCTTATTAATTGAAATTTGAATTTGGTTTTTACCTGAAAGATATAAAAGGATTGGTTTAAAAACTGCCAGAGAAGACTTTGAGTCAATTCTATCCAGTCTGTATCCCATCTTAATGTACTCTTTATTATAAAATGCATGAATTGCAAAAATAAGCTCTTTCCAAAAGTAAAATATTGATTCTTCCGGGATCTCCTCAAGATTAATAAAAACTTCAGGATTATACATACCATTAGTTATTGCCTCAAAAGCATCAAGAACAGATCGTGCTTCCACTCTTAATTGTTCACTTGCCCTTTCAGACCTTTCAAGAATTCCTGGATCGGTGAGTTTGTATTTTAGTTCACTTCGAAGAGTTATGTATTCCGATGATCCAGGACTGGAAGAAAGAAATTTCTCCAGTGTTTGGTCATTTTTAATGTTTATTTTATCTTTTATCATATTTCCGGTGGATTCAAAAATTATACTAATCGAGTCTATGTGTCAACAAGGAACTATTATATATTAAGCTTTGGTTTTAGTATTTCAACATCTTCTTTTTTCAGTGTACTTGCTATTTGTATTTCATCCTCGGGTCTTGTTTGCAATATGGGCTTATTTTTATATGGAACTCCCTTTTCATCTACTAAAAGCTTTAGAATAGGATGTTTAGGGGTGTTTAGATTTGTTTTTATAACAAGACCAATGGCAGAATTTGACATCTTTACATAGGTACCAATTGGGTATAATGACATTATAAAGACGAGAGTTCTTAAAATATTCTCATCATACTTAGATCCTTTTCCTTTCAGGAGATCCATAATTCCGGAATGTCCATCAAGACCTGTTCTATAGGGACGTTTTGTTGTGGCTGCAGCAAATGCAGAGGAAACAGCCAAAATTTTTCCATTTAATGATATTTTGTCACCTGTTAATTTTCTTGGATAACCACTTCCATTAATATGTTCATGATGTTCAAGAATAGCAACATAGATAGAAACAGGGAATTCAGCTTTTTTTAAAGTTTTATAACTTATTACAGGGTGGGTTCTTATTACCTGAATCTCTTTTACTGTTAAAGACCCCTGTTTTTGATATAACTGTGATGGAAGTAACAGCATACCAAGTTTATGAAGTATTGCTGCAATACCAATTTCTATTTGTTTATGAATAGGAAATTTTAAAAAATCTGCTATTGCTAATACAAGATAAGTTGTTTTTATACTATGGTGGATAATATAGGAATCAGCTTCTTTTACCTCAGAATTAATATTTAACAATAGATCTTTATGGTCTTTAAGTTCAAAAATAATTTCTTTAACTTTATCAGATATAGGAACTAATGGTAGAACATCCAACTCTCTAAAATTATCATAATACTTGGTAAGAAAAAGTATACAATTACTGGTAAAATCGTTGGAAATTTTCTGTTCTTCTGATTGTTTTTCATTTGATTCAACTGTTGCAGTTGCGCCATTGGGACTGTTCCCCGGGGAGTTGCCTTCAAAAGGGACCCCATCTGTTTTTACTTCATTAAAATCCCATTTTTGCAGACGTTTTATCATCTCTCCAGAAATTGGGATATCTGGTGATAACAAAATATAATTTTCACCCAGATATACTGGTTGATTTATATATGAATCAATTTTTAGATTTCCTAAAGATACTTTATTCATTATTAATATCCCGTTGACCCCTTAGAGTGAAATAAGTAAACTCTCTCTTATATATTATAGGAGATTTTTGCTTGAAATTTAAGATAATTTTCATTTTATTTAACATTGTAGTGGTTTTTTCGTTTTTAATCGTTACTTTAATGCCTCTTATTATGCTGGGAGGCGAATACAGCCAGGAATTCTTTAAGGACAGCTGGTATCTTTTCCTGGTTTTTATAATAGCCATAGGCTCTATTGACACTTATTTTATTTTAAACTGGAAGATGTTCTCCCTTTTGGAAAATGAAAATTGGGATGACCTAATATCATATCTCGAGATCAGAATATATCAAAAGAAAAACCTGTTTTTGCCTTTGGTTAAAATTCTTGCAAATACCTATTTACTAAAATCTGATATGTCCGGGATTCTAAAACTTGAGGAGTTTCTTAGAAAGGAAAAACCTGAATTATTAAAGAAAATGGTTATTCCTTTAAGTGTTCCCCGTTTTATTGATGGCAATCCTGAAAAAATGGAAATATTTTTTGCTGAATTTGTGGATCAAAAAGGCCTGGTTAAATCTGACTGGGTTAATTTTTTATATTCTTTTGCATTGTTATTAAATAATAAAAGGGATAAAGCTTCTCTTTCATTTCTTGCTTTATGTAAGAGTAAGATTTCTCCAATACTTAAGCTTCTGGTTATTTACTCTCTAAATCCATTTACTGATTTGAAGAAGGATGAAAAATTTGAATGTGTGGAGCTTAGTAAACAGGAATTACGATCAAAATATAAAAAAGATAAAATGGAACTTGAGTTTGAAAGTATTAATGATAATGTTCTTGTTCTTATTTTAAATAAATTTTCAAAGGAAGCTATTGAATGGCTTTATAAGGAATCATAAATGGAAGTAAGAGTAAGATATGCCCCTTCACCTACAGGACTGCAGCATATTGGTGGTATTAGAACTGCCCTTTTTAACTATTTCTTTGCAAGGTCCATGGGAGGAAAGTTTATTCTCCGGGTGGAAGATACTGATAGAGAACGATTTAGTGAAGAATCTTTAAAAGATCTTTATGATACTCTTGAATGGCTTGGTATTATATGGGATGAAGGCCCAGGTAAGGGTGGAAATTTTGGACCCTATGTGCAATCTGAAAGATCTGAACTCTACAAAAAATATGCCAATCAGTTAGTGGAAGAAGGAAAAGCTTATCATTGCTTTTGTACCTCCGAAAGATTGACTGAACTAAGAGAAGTTCAGAAAAAAGAGAAAAAAAATTATGGATATGACAGACATTGCAGAGATTTAACTGAAGAAGAAATTAATAAGAAAAAGGGAGAAGGTTTAAATTCTGTAATAAGACTTAAAATACCTCTTGAAGGTAAAACTTCCTTTGACGATCTCATTCTTGGCACTGTGACAAGAAAAAATAAAGATATTTCACCGGATCCTGTTCTTTTAAAATCGGATGGATTCCCTACTTATCATTTAGCTAATGTTGTAGATGATCATTTAATGGAAATAACACATATTCTTCGTGCCCAGGAATGGATTCCTTCCGGCGCAATGCATGTACTCCTGTACAAAGCATTTGGTTGGAAACCTCCTGCATATTGTCACCTGCCTATGGTTATGGGAAAAGATGGACAAAAACTTTCAAAAAGACATGGATCCACAAGTGTTGTTGATTTTAGAAAAAGAGGATATCTGCCGGAAGCAATAATTAACTATGTAACCATGGTTGGCTGGGCTTATGATGACAGCAGAGAGTTCTTTACTAAGGAAGAGCTGGAAAAACTTTTTTCTCTGGAAAAAATTAGTAAATCTCCTGGTGTTTTTGACTATAAAAAACTTGAATGGTTTAATGGTCAGTACATAAGGAAAAAATCTGAAGAAGAACTTATAGAAGAAGTTCTCCCTTATCTTAAAAATGATGGAATTGTATCTGAAGATGTAACTGTTCATGAAATGAAGATTATTAAAAATATGATGTCTCTTATGACTGAGCGTCTTCATTTTATGAGTGATATTTCTGAATTATCCAGATTTCTCTTTAAAGACATTGCAAAGTATACCCTTACAGATTTAATCCCTAAAAAAATGGATTTTGAGGGAACTATTACAGCTCTTGAAGGTGCAAGAGAATTGGTAGTAGGCTTTGAATCCAGGAGTGATGAGGAAAACGAGGAACTGTTCCGTCAGAAATCAGAAGAAGTTAAAGTTAAACTTGGATCAATGTTAATGCCCCTTAGAGTGGCTATTTCCGGAAGTAAAGTTTCTCCTCCAATTTTTGGTTCTCTTAGATTATTAGGAGTAGAGAAAGCTTTGGAAAGAATTGATCATGTAATTAGCCTGCTAAAAAAAGCAGTAAATGAAGCAGTAAATGAAGAGGTAGAAGAAGAGGGTTCAAATGGCTAATAAAAAGGAAGAAAAAACTAAAGATGTAACTATGGAAAAGCTGGTATCTCTTTGTAAACGCAGAGGGATAGTATATCAGTCCAGTGAAATTTATGGTGGTATGGCCGGAGCCTGGGATTATGGACCCTTAGGAGTAAAACTAAAGAATAATATTAGGGATTACTGGTGGAAGGAGATGACTCAGCTTCAGGATAATATTGTTGGACTTGATGCCTCTATTATGATGCACCCCAAAGTTTGGGAGGCCTCCGGACATGTTGACAGTTTTACAGACCCTATGGTTGATTGCAAGGAATGTAAAGCCAGGTTTAGATCTGATCATATTGATCTAACAGCAAAATGCCCCACATGTGGAGCTAAGGATAGTTTTACTGAGCCCAGGCAGTTTAATATGATGTTTTCTACCCATCTTGGACCAGTTGCAGAGTCTGGAAGCATAGTTTATTTAAGACCGGAAACAGCCCAGGGGATATTTACAAATTTTAAAAATGTAATTCAAACCAGCAGGGTTAAAATTCCTTTCGGAATAGCACAGGTAGGTAAGGCTTTTAGAAATGAAATTACAACTAAAAATTTTATTTTCCGTACAGTTGAATTCGAACAGATGGAGATGCAGTTTTTTGTAAAACCCGGAGAAGATGATAAATGGTTTGCATACTGGAAAGATTCCAGAATTAAATACTATGACAGACTTGGAATACGAAATACCAAATTGAAATTTCATCAGCATGGCAGTGATGAGCTAGCTCACTATGCAAAAGATGCTTTTGATATTGAGTATGAGTTTCCTATGGGATGGCAGGAACTGGAAGGTATTCATTCCAGAACAGATTTTGACCTATCCAGACATGCAGAATTTTCCGGTAAAGATCTGACATATCTGGATGATCAGACTCATGAACGTTATCTTCCCTACGTTATTGAAACATCTGCCGGTCTTACAAGAACAGTTCTTATGGTTCTTTCTGATGCTTATGAAGAAGAGGAACTGGAAGGTGGGGATGTTCGTACTGTTCTTCATTTTCACCCGGAACTTGCACCAATAACTGTGGCTGTACTGCCACTTGTTAAGAAAGACGGAATAAAAGAGCTGGCTGAGGGAATTGAGAGAAGTCTTAGAGAAAACTTTTCAACTTTTTATGACCAGTCAGGCGCTATCGGCCGTAGATACAGGCGAATGGACGAAGTTGGAACTCCTTACTGCGTAACTGTAGATTACGACTCCAAAGAGGATAATACCGTTACAATAAGGTTTAGAGATTCCATGGAACAGGAGCGTATTCCTGTAGATAAACTTGTGGAACGAATTAGAAAAGCAAACAAAGAATATAAGAGAGTTTAATAATGGCAAAGGGATTAGATACATTAATAGAGCGTGGATTTTTTAAACAGTGCACCAATTTGGAAGCATTAACTAAAAAGATGGATGAAGGCCCTGTAACCTTTTATGTTGGAGTGGATCCTACAGGATCAAGCCTTCATGTAGGTCATATGGTCCCATTTTTTGCTATGCATCATCTTCAGAAGGCCGGACACAACCCTATTGCTGTTGTAGGAGGGGGGACATCAATGATTGGTGATCCTTCCGGAAAAACAGAAATGAGGAAGATGCTGTCCGTGGAGCAAATTGCCAGCAACGCAGACAGTATTAAGAAACAGCTGTCAACAGTGGTTGATTTCTCCGGTGAAGATAGCAGCATTGGCAAAGCTATTATGGTAAATAATTATGACTGGCTTGGCCCTTTGAATTATCTTGAATTCCTTCGGGATGTAGGGAAGCATTTTTCAGTTAATAGAATGCTTAGTTTTGAATCCTATAAAATGCGAATGGAGACAGGTTTAAGTTTTATTGAGTTTAACTATCAGCTTCTTCAATCCTACGATTTTCTGACCCTCTACCGGGATCATGGCTGTACCATGCAGATGGGTGGCGATGACCAGTGGGGTAACATTGTTGCAGGTATAGAACTTACCAGGCGAATGGCTGGAGCCGAAGTTTATGGACTTACTTTTCCTCTGGTAACCCGATCTGATGGGAAAAAAATGGGTAAAACAGAGAAGGGAGCAGTTTTTCTGGATCCGGATATGTTCAGCCCTTATGAGTTCTATCAATACTGGCGAAATGTTGCAGATGCTGATGTAGGCAGATTTCTGAAGCTTTTTACCTTTCTTCCAATGGAAGAGATTGCAGAGCTTGAGAAGTTGAAGGATCAGGAGATCAATAGGGCAAAAGAAATTCTGGCCTATGAATATACCCGTATTGTACATGGAGAAGATGAAGCACAGAAGGCAAAAGAAGCTGCCAGAGCTGCATTTTCAACTCAGGGAAGTGCTGCTGTAGACAAAAGTGCAATACCCTCAATAACAGTAGAACGGGCTGAACTTGAGTCTGGTATAAATGTTATGGATTTGTATGCAAGGACAGCTCTGTGCAGCTCCAGGGGCGAAGCCAGAAGACTTGTAACCCAGGGTGGTGCATCCATTAACGAAGTAAAAATTACTGATATAAATAAAAGTATAGACCTGACATTTCTTGAGAATGATGAGCTTCTTTTAAAAGCCGGGAAGAAGCGGTATTTTAGAATTATTGTTGGTTGATGAAAGGAGCAGCCACCGGGGGTTGAAAAATAAATCCTGGGTGACTGATCCTAATGCTATCTAATGCATTTATGACTTAAAGATTCAATAATGAATTAAAAAAGTATATTTAATCAATTAATTAATAGATCCCCAAGGTGTTAAATCCTTTCCATATAAACAATTATCTTAACCTTTCTCTTTTGGCATAAATATTGCTATTAGTAAATAACAAATTAAAGAGGAGGAAAGAGTGAAAATTGATCTAATCATCAAAAATGCGAAAGTTCCTTTTGGTGATAATCTGGTTATGTCAGACATTCTCATTTCTGAAGGGAAAATTGCTGGTATTGTTTCAGAATGGGTGTCTGATGACAGCAAGGTGATAGATGCAGAAGGATTGATGGTCCTTCCGGGTTGCATTGACTCACATGTCCATTTTATGGATCCCGGATTTACACATCGTGAAACATTTAAAACCGGATCCCATTCAGCTGCTGCAGGAGGTCTGACTACAGTTGTTGATATGCCTTGCTGCAGTATTCCTTCAGTAAGAGATCTCCCTAGTCTTTTTAACAAAAAAGAAATTATAGAAAAACAAAGTTATATTGACTTTGGTATGTGGGGAGGGGTTACAGGAGAGGATGTCCAAAATGGACAGCTTGCAAATGTTCAGAAACAAGCGGAAGAAGGGGTAATAGGTTTTAAAGCCTACATGACCCCCTCTGTTCCCAGTTATCCAAAAGCCAACGATGCAGAGCTATTGGAAATTTTTTCAACAGTTGCTTCAACTGGTTTGCCTTTAGGTATTCATGCCGAAAATTTTATCCTATGTGATTACAATGTTGCTAAAATAAGGAAGTCAGGGCGAACTGACGGACAGGCCTGGGAAGAAGCCCGTAATGTTTTAGCTGAAAAGACTGCAATACAGATGTGTCTAAGTTTTGCAGAACAAACCGGGGCAAGAATGCATATTGTTCACTTAAGCAGTGGGACTGGTGCAACTTTAATTGAAGATGCAAAGAAGAGGGGTCTTTCAATTACAGCAGAGACTTGTCCTCACTATCTCATTCTTGACGGGCATGAAGTACTCAATAAAATGGGTGCTTTGGCAAAAATTGCACCCCCTATCAGAATAAGGGAAGAGGGCGAGCTCCTTTGGGAAAAGGTTATAAACGGAGCAATTGATTTTATTGCAACAGACCATGCTCCTTATGAGGTTTCAACTGAGAAAATGGCTGAAGGAATGGATATCTGGACCAGTTTTCCGGGAATTCCGGGTGTTGAAACAATGGTCCCCCTTATGGTCAGTGAGGGATATAATAAGGGCCGTATCTCTCTTAGCCGTTTGGTTGACCTCCTTTCAAAAAATGCTGCTGTGCATTATGGCCTCTATCCTGAAAAGGGTAGTATGATGATAGGCACAGATGCGGATTTTACATTTATAGATCTTGATGAAGAATGGGTTATCAAAGCTGAAGAGATGCACACAATGGCGAAATACACTCCCTTTGAAGGTATGAAGCTTAAAGGCCGTGTTAAAAAAACAATGGTCAGAGGTATACTGGTTTATGATAATGATAAGATCTGTGTGGAGCCTGGTTATGGTCGTTTTGTTCGTCGGGATAAAATAACATCTCTAAGTCCAACAATAACATTTTAAAAAGGTAAAGAGTGAAAGTGATTTTAAATGAATAGAAAAAAATTTACAGCAGCCTGTGAACAGGTTGTCAAAATACTTTAGGAGGGTTTATGAAAACCAAAGTTTTAATATTTTTAATAGTTTTATTCCTGCTGGCATCTTTTTCTTTTGCAGGCGGTGAAGGTGAAAAAACAGAAGATAACAAAGCAGTCATGGAAATTTCTTACGGGCATGGATTTATGCCTGAGACACCCCATCACAAGGCAGTACTTAGGTTTAAGGAGCTTGTAGAAGAAAGAAGTGGTGGTAGAATTATTGTTAATATTTTCCCTGCTGGTCAGTTGGGAAGTGCAAAAGAGATGTTTGAAGGCCTGCAAATGGGAACCCAGGAAATTGCTTTGGTACCAACAGCCAGAATAAGTGGTTTTAACCCGAAACTTCAGCTTTTTGATTTACCTTTTCTCTTTCCTGATCGGGAAACAGCATATAAAGTAATGGATGGGGCAGTGGGTTCTGCACTTTTAAAAACACTGGAAGAAAACGGTGTGGTTGGAGTTGCATATTATGAAGATGGATTTAAACATTTTACTTGCAATAAACCCATTAATAAACTGGAAGATTTCAAGGGTACAAAATTCAGAACTATGGAGAGTCCTATTATAATGGAGCAGTTCAGGGCAATGGGATCAAATCCAACACCAATTGCTTTCTCTGAAGCATATAATGCAATGCAGCAGGGTGTAGTAGATGGACAGGAGAATCCTTTGGTAACAATCACCAATATGAAGTTCTATGAAGTACAGGATTATCTGCTCCTAAGCAGCCATGCCTATCTTGCTCATGTACTGATGTTCAGTGAGTCATGGTTTAATGCACTAAGTTCAGAAGACCAGAAATTGTTGACAGAAGCAGGCAGGGAGATCGCTTCCTGGCAGAGGAAGCTTGTGGCAGAAGAAGAGGAAGGGTATCTTCAGACAATCAGGGATTCTGGTACTCAAATTCTGGAGCTCTCATCTGAGGAAAGGGCAAGGATGAAAGCTGTAATGGGGCCGGTCTATACCATTGCAGAAGATGTAATTGGTAAAGATATTTTGAATCAGGCTCTAAAAGCAGTAGAATAGCAACTCCAGGGCCGCATTATGCGGCCTTAATCTAACATAGGAGGGTATATTGATCCTTAAAATACTGAACCGTATAGAATACTATTCTCTGGCAATTCTTATGATTGGAACAACTGTATTGCTTTTTACAAATGTAATGCTGCGGTATTTTTTTCATTCAGCTCTTTTTTGGGCTGAGGAAACTTTGCGATACTGTATAGTCTGGATTACCTTTATTGGTACAGCTACCTGTGTAAAAGAAAATTCTCATATAAGTTTGGATGTTCTCCATAGTCTCCTTCCTGCTTCAAAGAAAAAGTATTTGATTCTCTTTGTCCACTTCTTTGTTCTTGTATCTGTTCTGATATTGGGAATAGTTTCTGTCGGGTTTGTACTTAAGATTAAATCAACGGGCCAGGTTAGTTCAACTATTGGTGGGTTTCCCATGTATATAATTTATTCAGCAATTCCTATTGGATTTTTATTTTCTTTTTTCAGAAGTATAGAGAAAATTATTATTCTTTTCAGGTCAGAGAGTTTCTTTAAGAAGGAGGTAAACTAAATCATGGTTTTACTTCTTTTTAGTTTACTGGGTGCAGCTTTATTTTTCTGTGTTCCGGTTTTTCTTGCATTATCTATTTCTTCGCTTGTTACATTAGCAGTAGCAACACCAATTCCCATAGTAATTGTGATTCAGAGACTTTTTTCAGGAATAGATAAATTTAGCTTAATGGCAGTTCCTTTTTTTATTTTTGCTGCTAATGTAATGAACCGGGGAGGACTTGCTCCACGAATAGTAAAATTTGCAAACAGCCTGGTTGGACACTTAAATGGGGGCATTGCGTTTACAGTTGTTATTTCATGTATGTTTCTGGGAGCAGTCTCAGGGTCAGCCCCTGCCACAGTTATTGCAATCTGTACACTTATGCTACCCATGCTTGTTGAAGCAGGGTATGGAAAGGGATTTTCCATTGGCTTGATTATGGCTTCTTCCTCTATTGCCGTGATTATACCTCCCAGCATCGGGATGATTGTTTTTGGATCGGTAACAGGAACGAGTGTAGGGGAACTTTTTATAGCAGGTTTTATTCCCGGCATAGTGTATGGATCTTTTTTTATGGTTCTAAGTTACTTTTATGCACGGATAAAAAAAGTAAAACTTAAACCAAAAGCAGAGACAATTGTTGTCTGGAAAACTTTTAAAGAGGCTGGATTCGCTCTTGGAGTGCCCATTGTTATTATTGGTGGAATTTATGGAGGACTCTGTACTCCTACTGAAGCAGCTGGTATAGCAGCTGTATATTCTATAATTGTGAGTCTGTTTATTTACCGGGAAATGAATTTTAATGATCTTATCAAAGAAGCCCATAAATCAGCAGTCGGAACAGCTCAAGTCATGATTATTCTGGCAGGAGCAAGCGTTTTTTCCTGGGTTATGACAAGATTCCAGGTGCCAGTTATGCTCACAGAAGCGGTTATGTCTCTTGGAACAGATAAATTTAGAATACTCTTAATGATTAATTTTATTCTTCTTATTGCTGGTATGTTTCTTGATCCGGCTTCTATTCAGACAATTATGGCTCCTCTCTTTCTCCCCGTGGCAATCGGTATAGGGGTTAACCCTGTCCATTTGGGAATTATTATGGTGGTAAATGGAGCTATTGGTATGTTTACACCTCCATTTGGGCTTAATCTATTTGTAGCCTCTTCAGCCACTGGCATCCCACTTAGTAGTTTAATTAAAACTGTGTGGCCATGGATACTTGTAAGCATTGCTGCCTTACTCCTTATTACTTACATTCCATCCATATCCATGCTGCTTCCAGATTTACTTATGAGATAATAGTTTTCTTTTACCCTCCAATCCTTTGGAGGGTGTTTTTATGATATACTGATTTTAACCAAGGGGGTCACTCGTGCTGCTTTCTCCTGATGCAGAATTAAATAGTTTAGATATTATAAAAATTATGGAATCCAGTTTTGATGGCATTATTATCTGCGATTCTTATGGAAAGACTATTTTTGTTAATAGTGCAGCAGAGCGTATAATGAATACTTCTGCTAAAGAGATTATTGGAAAAAGTTCCTGGGAGCTGCAGCAATCAGGGATTATTTCCTATGCAACTTCTCTGCAGGCATTGAAAACCGGTAAACCTTTTACATCCCTTCAGAAGTACAAAAATGGGAAAACAGCCCTTGTTACAAGTAGTTTAATAGGCCTCGATTCACTGCAACAGCTTGTTTTTATAAATGTAAGAGATGTAAGTGCAATTAATGAAGTGTCCTGGTCAGATCAGGAAAGTATTGA
>DAOVSY010000584.1 GCA_030633365.1 Spirochaetaceae bacterium
ACAAATGGAAGCCGGCGTATACTAACAGCTATAATTAGAATGTAAACCGTTGCAATAAGATCTGTTTCCCCAAATGTAACACCCGAATAGGTTTGCAAAAGGCTTACTGCAATAATAACACCAGGAATAGTAAATGGAAGCAAAGTAAGATAGTTTACCCAGGCCATTTCCCTTTTGTTTTTAAACATATGGGCAAATACCACACTGGATACAATAATTATAGGTGTAACGGTCAGCAGAAGAATAATTGTATTTCTGATAGGCCTGAAATCCTTAAATGCAGTTATGTAGTTATCCATTGTAAAACCCCTGGGCAGCCATTCATAGGCCCATATTGTTCCAAAGGATTGGATAATAATTGCAACATAGGGAGCAAGAAATAAAATGGTTACTACTATTAGTGCAAAAAACCCTGCTTTTCTTGCCCTGGGTCTGTCATAAGTCATTATACCAAGTCTAAACTTATGTTTAATTTCTGTGAGTTTCATTAGACGGGTTACAATAAACAGGAGTATAAAAGAAAGAACAAGAGTCCATGCTCCAAAGATTATTGGAATTCTTTCATCACCCATATAAGTTATAAAATTAGTATAAATTTCAGTTGCTATTACCTGATAACTGCCACCAATAATTAGAGGTCCACCAACATCACCCATAGAGGTAAGAAATACCATAAGAGAGGCCATAAGAATATGGGGTGCAATATATGGTAATACAATAGAAAATTGTGTCTTAAGTACACCATGTCCAAGAGAAATTGAGGCTTCCTCGAGATGCCTTGGTATTGTTTTAAGACCGGTTATAATCAATAACAGAGCATAAGGCATTGAATGAAGCACTTGTGTAAGAACAAGGCCGCGAAGACCGTAGATTGACGGTAAATCAATATTAAAAAGTTCGAAGAACATAGTTATAACACCACTGTTCCCCAATAAAATAATTGTTGCAAAACTGGATATAAATGCAGGGGTAATTAAGGGAATAGAAAGTAATCCCAGAAACACAACAGCTCCGGGAATCTGAAGTTTTACAATTAAAAAAGCCAAAGGCATGGCAATTAGTACTGCAAAAATAGTCGTCAGGAATGCCATCTTCATAGTATTCATTGTTACACGAAGAAGATAGTAGAAAAATCCATCAGGAAGAGGTCTTACCTGATTAAAAATCATTCCAAAGGAACCCGCAAATAGTTTTGCAATAGGAATTACCAGAAATATAAACAACAGTATGGTTACAATTGCATAGGCAAGATGGAACCAGGAAAATGAATATGCACGCTTCATTAAATACTCCAGATCAAAGAATAAATAAGCTTTTTGCGCTGTCCCACATTTTGAATTAAAATAATAGGACTTCTCTAATATATTGGTATTTAACTGGCGCAAAATAGCCAAAAACAGACCAATTCAATAGACAACACAATAGCCTCTAAATAGCTCCACCGTCTGCCCTGCAGACGGTGGAATAAAAAGGACAATCAGTTATTTTGTACCTTTTGTACGAATATATTCACCAAATGTGTCCTGGATTAATGTTCTGTTCTCTTCTGCAAGAGCAGGATCAGGAGAATAGATATTTCCAATACCAGAAACAGCACTTTCAAGACTGTATGGTAATGAAGGATCAATTACACCAGCTTTAACTGGAATATAAAGGTATTCAGTTCCCTTTAACTGCATTTCGTTACCAAGGATATAGTCCATAAACTCTTTTGCAAGATTAGGATTTTTTGCACCTTTAACAAGAGCCATAGAGTTGTCATAGATCTGACTACCATCTGCAGGAAATACAAAGTTAACAGGATAGCCTTC
>DAOVSY010000611.1 GCA_030633365.1 Spirochaetaceae bacterium
GTATTAGATGGCGATATTACCCCCTTTATTGAGGCTTCTCTGAAGTCTGATTTATAGAATACAGGCTGTAACCTTAATACGGAGAGGTATTTGCAAAACTCCGTCATTCCCGCATTCCCCTGCATTCGCCAGGGGCAAGCTTTTAGCGGGAATCCATATTTATTGACTGTAAGTCTTTGATTTCTGGATTCCTGCCTTCGCAGAGCCTGCCCCTGGCGTATGCAGGGGAATGACGCATTGAGGAGTTTTGCAAGTACCTCCATAGATAATAATTTAGCGAGAAATTGATGTCACAAGCAGAAAATCAGCAAACAGAAGTAATTGATGAAAACAAGTTAATTACACAGCGTCGTGAGAAATTAACAATATTGAGAGAGAATGGGAATGCATTTCCTAATCACTTTCGACGTGATTCTTTATCCGCTTCACTGCATGCCCAATATGATCAATACAGTAAAGAACAACTGGCTGAGAAAAATTTTCGTGTGGTGGTTGCCGGCCGTATGATGCTGCAGCGCATTATGGGTAAGGCGAGTTTTGCTACCATTAAAGATATGGCGGGTTCTATTCAACTGTTTGTACAAAGAGATTCTCTGCAGGAAGGTTTTTATAACGAGCAGTTTAAAAAATGGGATATCGGCGATATTATCGGTGCTGAAGGCGTCATGTTCAAAACCAAAACAGGTGAACTCTCAGTCAAGGTTGATAATATTGAGTTACTGACTAAATCTCTAAGACCCTTGCCGGAAAAATTTAAGGGTTTATCGGATCAGGAAACTCGCTATCGTCAACGTTATATTGATTTAATTACCAATGACGATACCCGTAAAACATTTGTGTTACGCTCTAAAATTGTTTCTTATATCCGCAATTTTATGAGCCAGAAAGACTTTATGGAAGTTGAAACTCCCATGATGCAGCTTATTCCCGGCGGGGCAACAGCACGTCCATTTACGACTTATCATAATGCACTTGATATGGAATTATTCCTGCGCATTGCACCAGAATTGTATTTGAAACGATTAGTTGTAGGCGGTTTTGAACGGGTTTTTGAAATCAATCGTAATTTTAGGAATGAAGGTCTGTCGACTCGGCATAATCCTGAATTTACTATGATTGAATTTTACCAGGCTTATGCCGATTATCATGACTTAATGAATCTTACAGAAGAAATGCTGCGTGGCCTGGCGGAAGATGTTTTAGGCAGTGCAGCATTTGAATATCAGGGGCTCAGCATTGATTTTGGCAAAGCCTTTACCCGTATGACGGTTAAAGAATCAATTTTACATTTTAATCCTGATCTTATAGAAGCACAGCTTGATTCTCCTGAACAGGCTCGTCAGGTTGCTGAGTCACTAAATATACCATTAAAAGACAGTTATGGTCTGGGTAAGGTGCAAATCGAGATCTTTGAAAAAACAGTAGAACATCGCCTGTTAGAACCAACTTTTATTACTGCCTATCCAACAGAAGTTTCTCCTCTGGCTCGTCGCAATGATGATGATCCCTTTGTGACCGATAGATTTGAATTCTTTGTCAGCGGGCGTGAACTGGCGAATGGATTTTCAGAGCTTAATGATCCGGAAGATCAGGCAGAACGGTTTAAGAAACAGGTAGAGGAAAAAGAAGCCGGAGATGATGAAGCCATGCATTTTGATGAAGATTATATTATCGCTTTAGA
>DAOVSY010000494.1 GCA_030633365.1 Spirochaetaceae bacterium
GCAGAAGAAAGTCGTGTACTTGATATTGAACAGGGGCTGGACATTGAAAAAATAAAAGACTCCCTTAGTGGAAATACAAATTACCCCAGGGACGGGAGTTTTGATCTTGGAATGCGTCTGGCATCATCTCAACTTCTGGGAGGAGGATCCAGAAAAGCTGTTGTTTTTCTTTCTTCAGGCAATTTAAATCAAAATGCATTTTCCCACTATACACTTACAGAAACTCTGGACTATATGATCAACAATGGTATTGTTTTTTACACTGTCTATGTTAATGACGATGAAACTTCTCCTGAACTTGAGTTTTTAAGTAAAGAAACAGGAGGTTTATCACTTCCTCTATATGGACCATCTGGTATTATTGAAATATTTCCTCATCTGCGAAGCAAACCCTCCGGGTCATATACTCTTGAGTTCAAAACAGAAAAAGATTCTGACTTTGGAAGACGGTCACTGCCTGTCGAAATACAGGTTTCCCATTTTGACAGAAGCGGTAAGGATCGCTCTGTTTATTATGGACCTGGAGAGTAGGGGCGTAATTTCCTATATTCAAATTTCATAATACTAGCTCTTAGATCTTGACTATTACCCCTTTGGTGCGTATTTTTAGTTCTTATAGGAGGCTGGAAATAAACCATGAATGAGCGAATAATATACCTTGATAATAACGCAACAACACCCCTTCATCCTGAAGTAATAAAGGAACTAACAAATAGTTTTAGCCTTTTTGGAAACCCTTCCAGTATGCATTTTTTCGGCAGAGAAGCAGTTGGTAGAGTGGACTGGGCAAGAGAGCAGATTGCTCTGCTTCTAAATTCAGAAGTAGATGAGATTATATTTACTGCCGGGGGCTCAGAATCTAATAATATGGCTTTGAAACAGTTTCTTACAGTTTCAACTTCGAAAGAAAGAAACAAGATAATTACTTCTACAATTGAGCATCCCAGTGTATTGGAAACAGTTAAAGAGCTTGGAAAAGAGGGGGTGGAAACTGTATTTATTGGAGTTGATAAAAAAGGATGTCTAAAAATAGATGCACTGGAAAAAGCTTTAGCTGATAACACAGCTTTCGTATCTATTATCTTAGCAAATAATGAAATTGGTACAATACAGGATATAAAAAAAATAAGTTCTATTGTCCATAAAAACGGAGCTTTAATGCATACAGATGCTGTTCAGGCTCTTGGAAAGATAAAAGTTGATGTTAAGGAACTGGGAGTTGATTTTTTAAGTTTTTCCGGTCATAAGTTTTATGGGCCTAAGGGTGTAGGTGGACTGTTTATAAAAAAAGGATTGAAAATCGGTTCTCTGATCCATGGAGGGCATCAGGAAAAAGGACTTCGGGCCGGCACAGTAAATAGCCCGGGTATTTCCGGAGTTGGAAAAGCTGCAGAAATTGTAAAATTGGAATTGAAAAATGAATCAATGAAGATTGAATCAATGAGAAACCGTCTGGAAGCAGGATTGCTGGATACAATTCCTGATATACATATAAATGGCGATAAGCTTAATCGTCTTCCTGGTACTCTTAATGTTTCATTTCCCGGTGCAGAGGGAGAATCAATTCTACTTTATCTCGATCTTGAAGGAATTGCTGTATCGACAGGTTCAGCTTGCGCCACTGGATCTCTGGAACCTTCCCATGTTTTACTGGCCACTGGTGTTGATATAGAGTATGCCCATGGATCCATCCGATTTAGTTTTGGCAGGTTTAATATTGAAGAGGATGTTGATATTGTCTTATCCAAATTACCTGGAATAATAGAAAAAATTAGAAGTATGTCAACATTCAAATCTCGAGGAGCAGAGTAATGGGTGGACTGGACTGGGTATATACAGATACAGTGAAAGATCATTTTATTAATCCACGAAATATACTGACAAATGAAGCAGAATTTAATGCTGATGGCAGTGGCACAGTTGGCAGTATGGCCTGTGGTGATGAAATGTTAGTAGCTATAAAAGTTGAAAATGATATTATTACAGACTGTAAGTGGAAAACTTACGGATGTGCCAGTGCTATTGCAAGTACCTCAATGCTTTCTGTTTTTGTGAAAGGTATGACTTTGGCTGAAGGTTATAAAATAACTCCAGCTGATATTACAGATCAATTGGGTGGATTACCTAATCATAAATTCCATTGCTCTGTACTTGGAGACAGAGCATTAAGAACAGCCATTGATAACTATCTTGAAAAGCAGGGTCGATCCAACCCGTTTAAGGCTAATACAGCTGTTATAATATGTGAGTGTAAGGAAGTTACAGATCAGGATATTGAGGATCAGGTTAAACGTGGAGTAAGCACTTATGAAGAACTTCAGGAGAAGACGGAAATTGGAACTGTATGTGGTAAATGTAAAGATAAAACTCTTGAGCTTCTACATGAGTATAATCACTTATATGGCGGTACTCATGCATAAAGGAGTATATGGAAATGTCTGATTTCCCGGGAATAAATATTGGCACAGATCTGGATGAAGGGGTTGATACAAAACCAAGAGAACCGGATATGTATAAGGTTATTCTACTTAATGATCACTATAC
>DAOVSY010000353.1 GCA_030633365.1 Spirochaetaceae bacterium
AATTTCCATCTTCTATTTTTTTATTATCAATAGAAGTAATAAAATCTCCAGGTTTTATTCCACCCTTCCATGCTGGAGAATCTTTATAGACATTAAATACAAATGCTCCTGATCTGTTACTTAGGTTCATACTTTTTACAAGGTTTTCTGATGGGTCTCCCATAGAAATTCCCAGCCAGCCATATTCAACTTTACCTGATTTAATAAGATCATCAATTATTTCTTTTGCTCTATTAATTGGTATGGAAAAACCGAGGCCTATATTTCCTCCAGTCTGGCTTGCTATCCAGGTATTTATACCAATTACTTCTCCATAGATATTTACCAGGGCTCCGCCAGAGTTTCCCGGATTTATTGCTGCATCTGTTTGAATAAAATCTGTAAAACTGGCTCCAAGACGTTCACCAGCATTTCTTCCTACTGCACTAATAACCCCGGAAGTAAATGTGGAACTGAACCCCAGTGGGTTTCCAATGGCAAATGAAATATCTCCAACCTGGACATTGTCAGAATCCCCGAGTACAGCAACAGGGATATCTTCTTTTGTTTCAAATTTAACAAGAGCAATATCTCTCCTTGGGTCAGTTCCTACAATTTCAGCCTCAAAAATTCTCTCATCATAGAGATGAATTGTTATTTCGTCGGCTTCTCCAACTACATGATTATTAGTTAAAATATATACAGTATTATTTTCTTTTTTGACGATAACGCCTGAACCCATAGCCGTGCTTCTGAATTCTTTAGTTTCCGGTTCTCTCTTATTGTCTTTGTTCTCTTCCGGTTTGCCAAAGAAAAATTCCAGGGGTGAAGAAAACATATTCCCGTTATTCTGCCTTTCAATAATATTTACAACATCTATAGCTACAATTGTAGGAAGAACTGTTTTTGCAATTTCTCTATTTGCATTTTGGATTGATTCAAGATGGTTTATATTTTGTGATCGATTGTAAGTATAATAGTTGTTTTCTGCAGAGATTAGTCCTGTAATTCCTATCAGTAAGACTAATATTAGACTTAATGCTTTTCTTTTATGCATGGATTTTCCTCCGGTATTTTTATATATAAATGTTAATACCCGGATATTACATGAACCTTTCACATAGATTACAATTTTGTAATAAAGCTTTTTGAAAAGTGGATTTTGAAGCTGGAACCGTTATTTTTTGAAGTTTCAATTTCTACTGAGCCCTTGTGAGCCATAACTATAGCTTTTACCAGGCTTAGCCCCAGGCCGGTACCAGGGATATTTTTTACCATCGGGCTTCTGTATAACCTGTCCCATATAAAAGGAATATCTGATTTAGAAATACCAGGTCCACTATCTTTTATAGTAAGAGTTATTTTATGTTCAAAATCTTCCAGATTTATAATTATAGTGCTATTGTTTGGAGAGTATTTTACTGCATTATCCAGAATGTTTCCAATTGCCTGTCTAATTCTAATTGGATCAGCATCTATTATACATTCAACAGATTTAAGGGTAATAATTATATTTCTTTCTTCCCCTATATATGTATACATCTCTACCAGGGATATTACTAATTGTTCAAGATCAAGATTTTCTTTTTTTAGTTTTAATGTTCCGGATTCTGCCTCTGATATATCCATAATTGTATCTAACATGGATATTATTTTTTCGGATTGTTCCAGAGAAGAGGATAGAGCTTTTCCCGTTACCTGAAGATTTTCCGGATCTTGAATTGCCTGTTCTGCATATCCTCTAAAAATTGTTAATGGTGTTCGAAGATCATGGGCTACAATATCAAGATTTCCTTTCATCTGAACAATAAGGGTTTCAATTTTTTTAAGCATTTGGTTAAATAGAATTGAAATATCTTCAAGATCATCACTTACTCCTCTTTCTGTAATTCTCTTGGAGAAATCACCTGTAGTTATAATATCTTTAAGGGTGGAATTTAATGTTCTTATAGGTAATAAAAAACGGCTGGATAAGAATGCTCCAGCTCCAAAACCAAGTATTAGTAGCCCTGATAGTAGGAAAATGAAATTTCGTCTGTAAAGGGTTAATAGCTTAGTACTTCGTGCTGTACTTATTCCAATCTGGAGAAAATAATCATTTGATAGGTATGCTGTATAGGCTTTAAGCTCATTTCCAGAATTTTCAGATTTTAGAATTAGAAGAGTTTCAAAATCTTTAACTGGGATTTCTTCTAATTCTTCAAGTAGGTATTCTGACCATGCTTCGGGGTATCGAAGAAAAAGAGTTCTATTATCTTTATCTGCTATTCTTGCAAAAAAGGGTTGGTCTCCATAAAGAAATGACTCCTTGTCAATTTCCCTTATAACCATTTCTAATCCATTGGATTGGAATAAAGCCCAGTAGTTTAGAAGTCGTCTTTTTGTTTCATCTTCTTCAGTATTGTTCATAGAATTGTAAATAAAGAAGAAAGAAAAAGCAAATATTATTCCTGAAGATAAAATAAATATAAGTGAGAAAATTAATGCCAGACGAAAATGGATTTTTTTGAAACTGTTTTTAATTTTTTTTAAGTACATAACCCACACCTCTAACTGTATGGAGCAGTTTATTATCAAAATCTTTGTCAATTTTACTTCGTAATCTTGAAACTACAACATCTACAATATTTGTTTGAGGATCAAAATTATAATCCCAGATATTTTCCATTATTAAGGTTTTTGAAAGAACTCTTTCCTGATTTCTCAACAAATATTCCAGAAGAGCAAATTCTTTAGGTTGAAGTTCAATATTTTCTGTTCCTCTTCTTACGGTATGAGAAATTAAGTTCATTGAAAGATCATCACAGTCCAGATTAGTTATATTGTGGGATTCTGATGATCGGCGTATTAAGGCTTGAACCCTTACAAGGAGTTCAGAAAATGAGAAGGGTTTTGTCAGATAATCGTCTCCTCCTTTTTGAAATCCAATTATTCTGTCATCTACTTCCCTTTTTGCACTTAGAATTATTATAGGTGTATTTACATTTTTTGATCTGATTTTTTCTATAACCGTAAGTCCATCCATGCCAGGCAGCATAATGTCAATAATTGCGGCATTATAGCTATTAGCTCTTAGTTTTAAATATCCATCATCCCCATCTTCTGCAGTATCTACAATAAATCCTGCTTCATGGAGACCTTTGGAAACAAAGGAGATAATATCTTTGTCATCTTCTATTATCAGTATTTTCATTGTCTATAAATATATCCTAAAACAGTTATAAGTGAAAAGTTGTCAATGATTAATAATCTAAAAAAATATATGTTAATAACACTAACAATAAGTTGACATATTCTATATATGAGTATAGCCTTTTTTCATTCCTGAAATAGGAAAAAAATAAGGCTGGTAGGAAGCAAGCTTGCCTGGTTGCAACTTCGTTGCTGCCCGGTAATGTATCCTTACCTGCTTGCCAATGAGGCGTACCAGAAGGACGAAGTCCTGAGGAACGATCTCAGCAACCAAAGGAGTTACATATGAAAAAGGGTTTATTAATGACATTAATAATCGTTCTGATTATTTCTGTTATTCCATTTAGCCTAAGTGCTAAAGAAATTACAATCAAACTTGCACACCTCAATGCTCAGCAGCCTTTCGATATTCCGTCAGCAGCAATGGCCGCAGCTTTCAAGTCTGCAGTAGAAGCAAACTCAAAT
>DAOVSY010000325.1 GCA_030633365.1 Spirochaetaceae bacterium
GGAACATATTAAAAATCCTTATGGTATAAATTTCTCTTAAACTTCAGCGAGATGCTTTTGTTAATCCCTGAACAAAGTTTCTTAAGATCTGATCACCGCATTCTCTAAAATTTTTGTGATTGGATCTTCTAAAAAGTGCATTAATTTCAGATTTTGATATTTTGAAATCGATCTCTTTAAAAATTTCAACAATATCTTCATCTCTTAATTCCAGAGCTATCTTCAGCTTTTTCATTACATCATTATTACGGGGAACTACAATTTTTTTTACTGTTTTTTTCTCCTGGCTGGAATCTATTGACAGCTTCTCCGGTCTGGGACCTCTCTTTTTAATTATCAATCCATCAAGAAAAGAATTGAGTACAGCATTGTTGCAGTTTTTATAACCTTCCTCCTCCTCTTTTCTGTAAAATGCATTTAACTCCAGGGAAGTAATTTCTTTACCTCCATTTTTTGCCATTTCCAGAACTGAGAAGTCACCTAAATCAAATGCGTATCTTATTCTTTTCAGGATGTCATTATTTGTCATAGAAGCCCCCGTTTTTGTAATTATAGTGTAAATCAAAATCTTGTTCAAATTTTAATTATATCTGAACCTTATTCTTGACTATTATTGTAATGTATATTATATAGTACATATGAAAAACAATAAATCACCGGTCAGGGTTCAGGAAAGAAAAGTTAGAGCAATTGCATTGGAAGTTGTAATAATATCCACATTTGCTATACTTTTTAAACAACCAGTATTAATGCTCTTTTTATGCCTTGATTTTATTATAAGAGCATTTTTTAATAGTAAGTATAGTCCTCTTGCAATTATTTCAAGAGTTTTTCTATCAAAGATCCTTCCATTTCGGGATAAGATAATTCTTTTAAAACCAAAAAACTTTGCTGCTTCCATTGGTGTCATTTTATCTGTTTCAGCAGGGATATTTGGATTAACAGGACAAGATTCAATAATGATCTATATTACTGCAGTACTGCTAACCTTCTCTTTTCTTGAAGCCTTTTTTAAGTTTTGTGCAGGATGCTGGATATTTGGTTTTTTAATTCAGTTTAAAATAATCGATGAAGATAACTGCATAGACTGCAAACTGGACACAGGAAAATTGAAAGGCTAGCACAGACGAGTCTTAACCCCTTTTCAATCAGCTCAAATTTCAGTTATGTTTATAAAAAGGAGGATATCATGTCATATTTTTCAAAAATAATTCTTCATATGGTTTTTATGGGGCTATTTTTACTTTTTGCAGCTGCTGGAATTATTACCGCCAGATACTTCAAAAAAAGAAATCCAAAATGGATGAAAATTCATAAATTATTTATGATTTCAGGTTTAACGTCAGCTATTATGGGTATAAGCTGGATTATATTTGTTGTACAAACTGAACAAGGTATTCATTTTTATGCACCCCATACATTTCTTGGCCTTGGAACTTTTCTTCTGGCTCTTACTGCTCCAATCCTCGGTATTCTTTTCACAGGTAAAAAAACTAATAAAAACCTGAAACCTGTTTTACGCAAGTTTCATAAAATTATTGGATGGTCTAGTCTGATTCTTATTTTAAGCACAATTCTAACAGGGCTTATACACTTCGGGATAATTACAGTTCCCTTTTGACAGCTGTCCACAACACATCATTCAATTGCTTCTTCCTGTTCCACAGTTTTAGAATTGTTACTGCTGGTAATAAAAAATACTCCAACAATAACTATACCTACACCAAACCACTGAACAGGATGAAGTACTTCACCAAAACAAGTTACACCACCAATAACAGGAACCAGGATAAAATTTGCAGAGAATGAAGGGATAACATGTAAAGGCTGGCCATTTTTATGAGCAAATTGTAGAACTACCATTGAACTTATAGATAAAAGTATCCAGAAAAGAGTCCATGGATTTATTAAAGTATTTAAACTGGAACCTGCACCAGCTACTAATTGACCGCCAATAGAGTTTGCTGTAGATATTTTTTGAAACTGGGAAACAAAACCTCCCAGGGCTCCTGCAAAACCTCCCAGGGTTATACAAAGAATTTTCTTTTTTTTTCTAAAAGAAAACCACAATATCCCATATAAAAGACTAACAATAACTAATTTTATTATCAAAAGATTAATAACTATAACCGATCTTGTTGCATTCTTTGCAAACAATCCAATTAAAACAGCTGCAATAAGAATTAAACCCACACCAATAATTTCATTCTTTTTAACCTGATCTTTGATTATAAATCGTGAGTACAGTGACATAGAAACCAGACCTGTTCCAGCCATGGCACCTACCAGACTAACCTGGCCTATGCTCACTGCAGTAAGAAGAATTAATGTTGACAGACCTGTCCCTATGGTGGCTGCTCCCCATATAATCATTCCTTTATTTTTATTATCTTTCATCTTAAGAAAGCCAATTTTCTGGGTAGCCTGGGAAATATTTTGAACAGAATAGCCTAAAAAAGCAATTAGTAATGATAGAACAGTTTGATTCATTTCATAAGATTAGCAATAAAATTAGTTTCAGGCAAGTATGTAAATATTCATATTTATTCATAATTATTTGTGCAAGATATCATTGATCAGAATATTACTATTTAGTAGAATAACTTTTGGTAAGTTTTGGATAATAACAATAATAATAGGATTAGAACAAGAATATGAGTAAAAATGAACAAGAGACTGAAAAGTCGAAGATAGATAATATTAGAAAATATCCACCTCTTTGGGAAAAATCTGTACCTGTATTAATTATATTCGCAGGAATATTGACATTAAGTCTAATTATTATAGCTGTCGTTGTTATTTTTACTAAAACAGGCATCTAAACTAAATATTCAAACTTATGGCTTACAATAACAGGAGCTACAAATGTCTATGAATCTTATTTTACCTTTTATAAGTTCACTTTTAAGTTTTATCCTTTCCGGTTTAATTTTAAAAAGATACCTTAATAAAAAGAAACTCTACCTACTTTTCTGGGGCCTTGGAATGATTTTCTATGGAGTAGGAGGATTTTGTGAAGGTTATTTTGCAGGATTTGGATGGAATCCATTTTTGTTCAGATTATGGTATCTCTTTGGTGCAATTCTTGTAGCTGCCTGGCTTGGTCAGGGTAGTGTATATCTATTATGGAGAAAAAAGAAAATTTCTCATATTTTAACAGGTATACTTATTCTGGCTTCTATCTATGGTGCTTATAAGGTATTCACGGCAACCCTGGACCCTTCACTGATGATAAATAGTGTACATACAGGAAGTGAGTTAAGCGGTCACGCAATAACAACTTCAGGAGTAAGAATCCTTACACCTTTTTTCAATCTTTATGGAACGTTTACCCTTGTGGGAGTTGCACTCTGGTCATCTATTCTTTTTTTTAGAAAACGCATACTTCTTCATAGAACAATTGGAAGTATTCTTATAGCACTTGGAGCAATAGCACCAGCATTCGGAGGAACCGGGAGCAGGTACGGCATACCAAATGCTTTGTACATTGGAGAATTAGTGGGTGTTATCCTAATTTTTATTGGGTACCTTAGAGCCACAAATCCTATTAAATCAAAATAGAAACTTCTTTAAAAAAATTATCTGTCTCCTCTGAATGATACTTTAATCATCAAATCAAAAGAACTTCTCGTAAATATTCTATTCATTACTATTTTTGTAAGTTTTTATTGATTCATGCTTCCTCTATTTATTACATTTACATAGAGGAGATTAATTATGAAAGAAAGAACAATAAGTAAAATCGCACAGGGCACAGAGACCTCTGATGGTGCAGGTGTCAAACTGAGCAGAATAATCAGTAATAGTTTAATGAAAGAAACAGATCCATTTCTTATGCTGGATTTTTTTGGATCCAATAAACCAGATGATTATATAGCTGGTTTTCCATGGCATCCACATAGAGGTATAGAAACTGTAACCTATATGTTAAAAGGAGAAGTTCAACAC
>DAOVSY010000477.1 GCA_030633365.1 Spirochaetaceae bacterium
ATTAAATGATTATAGAATTATGTCCAGTAACCGTGTTCTTCACAATTTTTCAATTATGCTTGTAGGAAACGGTCACAGTCTGGAAGGTGTACAGGTAGGACTAATCAATTTCCTGAAGAAAGATGTAAAAGGGGCTCAGATTGCTTCTATTTTCAATTTAATTGAGGGGAAAAATAAAGGGGCCCAGGTTGCTGGAGTATTCAATATAAGTGGAGGAAGCCAAACTTTTCAGGGAGCCGGAGTTTTTAATATCAGCGATGATGAAACCAAAGGTGCCCAGACCGCCGGTGTATTCAATATATCAACAGGGAAAATGGAAGGAGTTCAGGCTTCAGGAGTTTTCAATATTACAGATGACGAGATGAAAGGTGTTCAGGGAGCAGGAGTTTTCAATATAAATGAAGGCTTTTTTGATGGTGTACAGGCTTCAGGTATTTTTAATATATCACAGGGACACAAGGGACTCCAGGCAAGTCTGGTAAATGTTACTAAGGATATTGAAGGTCTGCAGGTAGGCCTCGTAAACTATGGAAAAAATGTAAAGGGAGTTCAACTTGGTCTGGTAAATATTAACAACGAGATACATGGCCTTCCTATAGGTTTAATTAATATTTCACGAAAGGGATTATCCCATGTTAATACATGGCAGGATAGCACAGGTTTTACTTATTTGGGATATCAGGTTGGTGCCAGAAATATCTATACCCGAATTTTTGGAGGCGAATATACCGAGACTGAAGAGTCAGAACTTGTTACAGGTATAAGTCTTGGATACCATCTTAGCCTGGGACGACTCTATCTTGAAACTGAAGCATCTGTAAAACAACTTAATTATGGAGCAAAATTTTCTGACGCATTCAAAGAAGCCTTTGCACCTGTAAACTCCAGAGTCTTTTTTACAGGCATGAGTATTAGCGGAGGTGTTGAATTTTTGGGATCTCTGGCAGTATTCGGAGGTGTTGCATGGGATGGCGAAATAATAGATCTAACCGATCCTGTTCCCCTTCTGCTGCAGACAGATAATTCTTTTACAACGGAAATATTTTCTTCAGGATACAAAATAAATCTATATCAGAAGTGGTTTTTAGGTTTTAGATTGTAATTCGCCCTTACAATCATTAACGCAAAACAGGGTTAGGAAGACTTCTATTGCCATAATCGTTTGATAGTTATATATTATAGCTAGACAGGCTAGACAGGAGATGAATTTTATGAATAGTTCAAATATTTGGCAGCTGCAGAATGCAAAAAATAAACTAAGCGAACTTATAAACATTGCAAGTGAAGGAAAACCTCAGCTTATTACAAAAAATGGAAAACCATCTGTTTATGTAGTGAAAGCTGATGATATCAATCTTTATTCAAATACAGAATCACTTAAAAAAGTAATTTTAGGCTGCCCTTATAAAGGATTTGATATTCCCAGAGATAAAGATTATGGCAGAGATATTGTTTTATGAAGTTTATACTGGATACAAATGTTCTTTCAGAATTGACAAAACCAGACCCCGATAAAAATGTTCTTGAATGGTTTAATAACTGTCCGGAAGATAAAATGTACATCTGCTCAATTACCCTGGGAGAAATAGAAACAGGAATAAGCTCTTTAGATCCAGGAAAAAAACAGAATCAATTGATGATCTGGTTTGGTAGTCTCCAAAATAGTTTCAAAAATAGAATTTTTAAGATAGATGATATTACTGCAATTAGATGGGGAGAATTAAGAGGAAGTCTAAAGCACAGTGGAATAAAAATACCTGTAATTGATGGACTAATTGCAGCAACCGCAATTACAAATAATGCAGTTTTAGTAACAAGAAACACAAAAGATTTCAATTTTCCGGGTATGGAAATATTGAATCCGTGGCTGGTATAAAAACAAATAATCCAAATTTACCCTTGCATTAATATCGTTTCCTATCTAACTTTTAGAGAACAAATAAAATAAAAGGCCCTTCGACAAGCTCAGGGACCGAAGGATGATTATGGAATATAAAAATCTTGATCAGACACAGAGTTATAAAGATCTAAAAAGTGCTTCCAAAATTGACATCAAAACAGAATTAACTAAGGAAAGAGTAGATAAATTTGAGATAGAAACAGGAAAACAAATTAAATTTAATTATGCTGCTCTGCCTGTAGATGGAAAAATAGTTGAAACACTTGCAAAATTGAGTAAAGAACAGGACTTAATAGGAAAATACAAACTTATTCTTACAGGTGAAACAATGAACCCTGGAGAAGGAAGAAAAGTTCTTCATCATCTTACACGAATGGATCCTCTTTCCCCTGTAATATATAAAGACCAGAACATAAGAGATTTTTATGTAGAGCAACAGGAAAGGATAAATATCTTTGCAGGGAAAATACATTCAGGGCAGATAAAAGGGTCCACTGGTAAAAAGTTTGATACAGTTATTCAAATTGGCATAGGCGGTTCCGATCTGGGGCCCAGAGCCATGCACATTGCCATAAAAGAAGCTGTTGGTACAAAAGCAATGATGAAGGCTGATTTTATTTCCAATGTTGATCCTGATGATGCGGCATCTGTGCTTAGAAATGCAAATCTGGAATCGACTCTTTTTATTCTGGTATCTAAAAGTGGTACAACCCAGGAAACCCTGACAAACAGAGATCTTGCAATA
>DAOVSY010000415.1 GCA_030633365.1 Spirochaetaceae bacterium
GAATTAAAATTGGTAATTTAATAGATTTCTGGAATTAAAAGAAACTTAAAGGATAAACCTCAACTTTATCGTTTATTTTCCGGCAGCAACCCCATCTTTTTTCTATATCTAAAAGTATCTTTCTCTACACACCGGTTTATTATATTTTCCATATGCCAATATGTAAAACTATCGTACTCAAGATAAGTCTGCTTTACTTTATAGAAATAGTCTTCGAATCCAAAGTTATCTATATGACTGGCAAGTTCAAGGAACAATTCATTATCTACTTGCTCCTGAACAATATATTCATGTGGCCAGGTTTCTGAATAAGTTTTTGCAAAAATCCAATCCTGATTTTGAATAAAATCCTTTAATTGTTTTGACATTTCCATTTTTAAATTATTTCCTTATAAAAATATTTATCTTTCGAAATTTGTACAATTTATGATAATCTAAAAGGTACTATTATTAAAGAAATTTATTGTATTTCCTTCAATTTGTTATAGAATTGAAGAGTAAATGCTACAAATGTAATAATGAAAGGTATACTAATATCTCAAAGACATTTTGCCTTTAGTAGTTACTAAATTGGAGACCAGGAGAATGAAAACAGCCAAAAAGGCAGATTGGAAAACCTTACCCCTTACTTCTAAGAGAGCTGTAATACAGTTAGATAGAACTTTCACAGTAGAAGAAATAGATACAATCCGGAAAGGTCTTATTCCAAGAGAGATGGAGGATAAATGGTTTATTTATTGGGAAGATGATACTTTATTCTTTCATCGAAGCTGGACAGGTTTCTGTATGTATATTGTCCATTTACTTGAAGAGGAAGATAAATACAGTTTGATTTCAGCAGATATAAACAGGGATCCTGATCAGTATAAAGAAACCAGTAATGAAAGAGATATGAAAATAATTCTATATCTGATTGATGTTCTTCTTCTTCATAAAAGTGCAGTTTTCCCTGATGATGATTCGGAAGATAATATGGAACCTCTTAAAAAATGGAGCCAGATTGGCAGAGCTATGCTGGGGCAGCATCCTGATAATGTATAATCAAGCAAATCCTAACTCTAATTACCTCAAATGTTAAGTAAATACAATATTCATTAGTAAGTAATAATACAAATCCAGAACGAACATTTATGAGCCAGAAAAGAATAAAATTACAAGAAGTAATAAAATATTTCTTTACATGTACTCCTTAAAAGAGTACATTATTATTAATGTATAAAGTAAGAATACAAAAAAGTACGGAAAAACAGATCAGGAAGCTTAGACTGAATGAGAAAAAGAAACTTGTCCAATTGCTTGATGACTTAAGAGAGTTTGGACTGGAGCGTAAGGAATGGAAGAACTACAGCAAGCTTGGCAATAATGAATATCACTGCCATCTGTCATATCACTGGGTTGCTTGCTGGAGAAAAAGAGAGAAAATATTAATTATAGAGGTATATTATGTTGGTTCACGTGAAAACGCCCCATACTAAAATAGAAATAGAAGGAGAAGTATCTGAAAAGCTTCTGGAAGTTATAAAAAATGAGTATGGAGAAATAGTTGATATTTCTAATGACGAGTATGTTGATCCCTTTAAAACAGATTGGTACAAAAATACTAAAGAAAAAATTACGCTAGGTGACAGATTAAGAATTGACAGGGAGAATAAAGGTTTTACACAGCAATTTTTGGGAATAAAATTAGGGAAGTTCTCCAGGCATTATATCTCTGATCTGGAAAATGGCAGGAAAAATATTAGTATTCAGGTTGCAAGGAAGCTTTCTGTGATTTTTAACAAACCGGTTGATAGATATATATAATTACCTCTGACTTACTTTTCCCTTCCTCCAAATCTGTACACACCACTGTGTATCCTTCCCTAAAGAATCATCCTGAATCATTAGATTAGCCAGATCTCTTCCGGTGCCACGGCCTATATCCAGAATATTACTACCTGTAGAAAGATATTTATTAAAATATTTTAAATTTTCTGATAGTTCCATTTATTAAATCACCAACCTTTTATAATAATACAGTCATCTCTCTTACAAACATTACAATGAAAATCAAAATATGTTCAAGTAAAATTAATAAGGTATCCTCATATTTGTGAGTCTTGTCTGAATTTTAAAAACATAAATCACATTTGCCAGACAGCCCAGATTAATCTATAGTATATTCCATGCATGATCTTGAAAGGCAATTAAATAAAGTAGATAAATGGATTCGTCCAAATTTGAAAGAAATTATAAGAATGCTCCCATTCAATCCAATTATAGCCAGAAAAGCCTTTGATGAGCTTCTGTTCCCGGAGAAGGCGGGGAACTTCCGTAAAATATCGGAACTCTTTGCAACAGATCCCGGGCTTATGGGGAAATTCTATGACGAAGCAAGATTAATACTTAATCAGAAAGGTAAAACAGGCAGAACAATCCGAAATATTGAAGATGCTATAAGTTTACTGGGAATACCCTCTGTAGTTTCTATTCTTGAAACTGCAATGGGAGATGAAATTATAGGGCAAATGGAAAAAGCTCCCTATACTGAGCTCCAGCTTATCTGGAAGGAAACCTGGGCAATTGCATCTGCAGCCGAAAAACTTGCTCCCCATTTATCACTTAATGAAAAAAAGGCCCATCATATAGGCCTCCTTGCAGACCTTGGAATGCTGATATTTGCTCAGTTATATAAATTTGACTATTTTTTAAAAACAGACCCTATGTTTCAAAAAGATAACGATGATATCTACGAAGTTTACGGTACTAAACGCCTTGAACTGGAACGGGAATATTTTAATGTTACTCATCCCGAACTGGGTGCCTGGCTTCTTGCTCACTTTGGATTAGGAAAGGATTATGTTTTTTCAGTATTAACCCATGAAGATGAAGTAGTGGAGCCAATGGATAGTAAATATCCATCTTTACTGAACCATTCCAAACGTTTAAGCAGAGTTTTAATGATGCCACATAGGTATCATAAAGTTTACCATGGTAAAAAAACACTGGAACTACAGGAGAAATTTGCAAAAGAGAATATAAAAGAGCAGTATGGGCTCTTTTCAATCATGGATAAGGACCTGGATATTCCTCAAAAAGATGTTGAAAGAATACTTA
>DAOVSY010000081.1 GCA_030633365.1 Spirochaetaceae bacterium
AAAATAGGAAAAGAAAAAGTACTTAAATCTTTAAAGGAACTTATTAGTTCTGATTTTGCAATTAAAATACTTGATTATATTGAGCCTGAAAGTAATTTCACAGATACTCTTGTAAAAATAACTGCTTTATCCGGGGGGAAATCAGAAGAAACAGAAAGACTAAGTGATATTTACAATTACTTAAAAGAGACAGGAATAGAAGACCTCTTTATACTGGATCCATCTATTACCCGTGGTCTGGATTACTACACTGGTATTGTATACGAAACTTTTCTTAAAGACCTTCCGGATCTTGGTTCAGTTTGCTCTGGAGGAAGATATAATAACCTTGCATCATTATATACAAAAAAAGAACTTCCTGGAGTAGGATCTTCAATTGGATTAGATCGTCTAATGGCTGGTCTTGAAGAACTTGGAGTTTTGAATAAAAAAACAAAAGGTACAGATGTATTAATACTAAATATTGAGAGTTCATCAGTAGCGCATAATCACTTCCTGGCTTCTGTTGTAAGAGAATCCAACTTATCCTGTGAGGTTTATCTTGAAAATAAAAAATTGGGTAATCAGTTTAGTTTTGCAGAAAAAAAAGGAATAGAATTTGCCATTATTTGCGGTAAAGAGGAACAGGAATTGAATATAGTTAATCTTAAAAATATTTCCACCAGAGAAAATTTAAATAAAATCAGTATTGAAGAAGCTATAAAAATAATTATAAAAACAATGGGTCAAGCATCAAATGTATAATAATCTACCAGTTTACACTCAAAAAGACAAAATACTTAGAGAATTGGAGAAGAGTCAGGTTGTGGTTGTTGAAAGCCCAACAGGATCCGGAAAAACAACTCAACTACCAATTATATTGCGTGAAGCCGGCTATGGAGACTCCGGAATTATAGGAGTAACCCAGCCTAGAAGAATTGCTACAGTCTCTGTCAGTGATTTTATTGGTAAACATTTCGAAGAACGTGATCAGAACCTTGTTGCCTATAAAATGCGTTTTGAAGATACTACAGATATTTTTACAAGAATAAAAATAATGACTGACGGTATACTTCTACAGGAACTTAAAGCAGATAAAATGCTTTCCAAATATTCTGTAATTATGGTAGATGAAGCACATGAAAGAAGCCTTAATATAGATTTTATACTTGGATTACTAAAAAGTATACTTGAAGTAAGACAGGATTTAAAAGTAATAATTTCATCTGCAACAATTAATGGAGAAATTTTTTCACAATATTTTGATGGAGCTCCTATAGTTCATATTGAAACAAGAGTTTTTCCAATTCAGACAATTTATGTTAATTTACCATCAGAAAACAGAGATGAAAATATTATCTTTAAAATTGGGGATATTGTCTCTAACGAGGTACGTAAAAAAGATAAGGGAGATGTTCTTGTTTTTCTTCCAGGAGAAAGAGCTATCAAAGAATGTGTTACCCACCTTCTAAGCAGTAAGATTGCAAGAAAGCTTTTTATAATTCCTTTATATGGAAGGCTTTCAAAAGAGGAACAGGAAAGAGTTTTTCTAAAAACTCCATCAGGTAAAATTAAAGTTGTAATTTCGACAAATATTGCAGAAACAAGTATTACCATAGACGGTATTCGAACGGTAATTGATCCAGGTCAGGCAAAAATAAATTTTTATAGTCCCAGAACTTTTACAGATTCACTTATTGAAAGCCCGATATCCAAAGCTTCATCAAATCAGAGGAAGGGAAGAGCCGGGAGAACTGCCCCTGGAACATGTTATAGATTGTTCTCCAAACGGGACTTTGATACCAGAGATCTGTTTACTCTGGAAGAAATATTTCGTACAGATCTTTCGGAAGTTGTCCTTCAGATGGCCGAACTTGGTATTACTGATTTTAATAGTTTTGATTTTATCTCTAAACCAGGGAAACAGGGAATTACAGGAGCAATTGAAACATTACGGCTTTTGGGAGCATTAAATTCTGATAATACTCTTTCGGAAGCCGGTAAAATGATGGTTAAATTCCCCTTATTACCAAGACATTCCAAAATGATAGTTGAAGCAATTTTAAGATATCCTGAAGTTATTGAAGAAGTACTTATAGTTTCTGCTTTTCTTTCATCCCACTCACCTTTTTTACTTCCCCAGGGAGAAGAAATTGAGGCCAGAAATGCACAGCATCACTTTAGAGATACTTCAGGTGATTTTGTTTCGAATCTAAAACTTTATAGAGCTTATTTAAAAATAACGGATTCTGAAAAAAAGAAATTTTTCTGTGATGATTACTATCTGGATTTTAAAACCATGAACATGATAGTTAATATTAAGGATCAGCTGGAAAGTATTGTTTCAGATATGGGTATACCTATTGGTTCAGGAGGAAGTCAGAAGCAATTACTTTGTTCAATAGCCTCTGGTCTTATTCAATTTGTATGTGTAAAAGCAGGAAGATCAGCCTACAGGAGCCTGACAGCAGCTCAGATACATATCCACCCAGGATCTGTAATGTTCAGAGAGTCTCCGGAATATATTGTTGCCGGAGAAATAGTTAAAACATCCCGTACATTTGCAAGATCTGTATCTACTCTTAAAAGAGAATGGCTTACTGAAATATCTCCTGATCTCCAAAAACTTGTTCCTGAAAAGGGAGGTTCCAGTCAGAAAAAAAAGAAAGTTAAAGATACTTCAAACAGTATAAGTATTAATAATATTTCTTTTGAGTTAATCCCTTATAAAGGGAAAAAGAAGATTGCAATCCTTCCCTGGGAACAAATTAATAATTTAGTAAAGACTACTCCTTTAGATAAAATTGCAATATACAACAATGTAAGAGGAAAAATTGTTTTTAAAGATATGGAGCTTGAAACTGGTAACAGAATGGCGAATATTATAAGAGTAATTCCCCATATAAATCCGGAAAAAGATCTTGAAACTAATAGCAAATCCGGTGGCAGTATTAGTTTAGAAACAGATATTAAAGAATTCTCCAATACTATTGATAAGATTCTGCGTATTGTTAAAGTAAAGAAAAAAGGCAGGACCCTTGGTTATCTTTCTTTGGAAACAGATGAGCATGGTACCTACTGGCTTAAAACAAAAAAAGGACTCTACAGTGCTGTAGAAGGAAGTTTATCCAGTCTGGAAGTTATGGCAGATGAAATTAGTTCTGATATGGATAGTGCTTATGGAAAGAAAGTGAGCGAATTATATAGAAAGTTGACCGGGATTTTTGACAGTTTTTAAATAATTTCCCTCAGTAACTCATCTTCCACCGGGGAAAGAAAAGTCTTACCCTGCTCTTTCTGCAGAACAAACTGCACCGAACTACCCTTCTTTTTCTTATCCTTTTTTAGTGCATCTATTATTGTATTTGTATCAATATTCTTTGGTGTTTCCAGGTTATAGGAATATTTATTTACAAGATCAAGAACTTCAACCAGCCAATTGGGATCGGTTACACCTATTTTAACACCAGTTTCCAGAGCTTTTATAATACCCCATATAACAGCTTCACCATGAGAAAAACCTATAAAATTTGACACAGATTCCAGAGCATGTCCAAATGTATGTCCCAGGTTAAGATGAGTTCTTATTCCAGACTCAACAGCATCCTGTTCAACATACCAGGCTTTAACTTTAATAGACCGTTCAACAAGTTCACTTAAAATGCTGGGATCCCTTGTCATAACTTTTGTATATTTATCATTTAAAATTCTTAGGATTTCTATATCTCTTAGTAATCCATGCTTTATAATTTCAGCAAGGCCGCTCATATACTCTCTTTCTGGTAGAGTATTCAAAAGATCTATACATATTCTTACTTCCTTTGCAGGAAAAAATGTACCAATCATATTTTTATAACCATGAAAATCTATACCTGTTTTTCCACCTAGAGCTGCATCGGCCATAGCAAGAAGTGTTGTAGGAATAAGAACAACTTCCGCACCTCTCATATAAATAGATCCGGCAAAGGCTGCCATATCGCAAATTACACCACCACCAACACCAACAAAAAGAGAATCCCGTGCAGCACCAACTTCAATAGCTTTGGATATAATAGATCCAACACTATCCCATTTTTTGGTTATTTCACCGGGTTCCAGAGTAATCTCTTCTATAGAGATATTGTCAGGGAAAAGTTTTCTTGTATTCGTATCAAAAGTGGCTAAGACTGTCTTATATTCGAAAGATAAAAGATCTGAAAGGGGGAGAAATTTTACAACAGTTTTTTTGTTTCCAATGTTAAAGGTATGCTTTTTCAAAATATTTCTACTTAAGCATATCCTTAATCAGTGACTTTATAAATGGATCCAAAATAGAATAATATCTTTTATTACCTTTAACTTCTGAAGCAACAATATCTTTTTCTTTTAAAACTGCAAGATGTTGAGAAATTACTGGTTGAGACTGATTAAGACAGGTCCAAAGTTCTGTTACGCAGGCATCTTCATTTTCTATAAGACATAATATTTTTAGTCTTAATGGATGACCACAAACCTTAAGTTTTTCTGCGTAAGATTCAATAATTATACCGGAACAACATGTTTTTTCTTTCATATTATATACATTACACATTATATAGGCTTTTTGCAAGTAAAAGAGGAAAATGCATATTATAAATGTTTGAAACTCCATTGAAATGTATACGTACTTTGCTTATTATCCAAATATGAAATCAATTTATTTTGACTGGGCTGCTACGGCACCCATACACCCTGAAATACCAGCAATAATATCTGATAGTCTTTTAAAATATCAGGGTAATCCCTCTTCAATTCACTCTTCAGGTAAAAATACTAAAAATCAAATTGACTCAAGTAGAAAAACCTGTGCTGAACTTTTAAAAACAAAACCTGAACAGCTCATCTTTACTTCAGGGGGCACGGAATCAAATAGTATTGTATTATCTTCTCTATTTTTAAAAAGATCTGGATCCCATATAATTATATCAGCAATTGAACATCCTTCTATTTACGAATATATAACAAATCTAAAAATAATTGGATTTGAAGTAGATTTAATTAAACCTGATTCAGATGGAATAATTGTTCCTGAAATGATAAATAAATTACTTAAAACCAATACAAGCTTTATATCGATAATGACAGTAAATAATGAAACTGGAGCTATTCAGCCTGTTAAAGACTTAGTATCAGAAATTAGAAAATTTGAAAATAAAAATGGCAGACATATTCATATACATACGGATGCTGTTCAGGCTCTTGGGAAAATTTCTTTTAACCCGGCATTAGTAGATGTAGACTCTGCCTCTTTCAGTGCTCATAAAATAGGTGGACCCAAGGGCATTGGGATATTATATCTAAAAAAATCTATTCAAGTTCTTTCACCAGGGGGTGGACAGGAGTTTGCTTTAAGACCTGGAACGGAAAACGTATCCGGAATAATAGCTTTTACAAAAGCTTTGGAATTAAGTCTCGATAAAATAGAAAACAATTCCAAACATGTAAAATATTTAAGATCTTTACTTATTAAGGAACTGTCTAAGACAAGGGAAATAAAACTTCTTTTTAATGAAAAAGAAACAAAAGGTTCATTTTATTCCCCATATATAATTAGTATGACTGTGTTTCCAATACCAGGAGAAGTTCTTGTTAGGATTCTTAGTGATGAGGGTATTCAAATTTCAACTGGTTCTGCATGTTCTTCAAGAAATAGAAAAAAACAAATAAGAACCTTAAGTGCATCGGGAGTCTCTGAAAAAGAAGCATCCGGTTCTATTAGAATATCACTTGGATGGTCAAGTACAGAGGCTGAAATACTACAATTCTGCTCTATTTTGAAAAAAAATATTTCGAAATTAATAAAGTATCATAAATAGTTTCCAGGAGAAAGTTATGAAAAATTTTTATCTGATAAAAATAGGTGAAATATCCCTTAAAAAGGGAAATAGAAAAAGCTTTGAAAAACAATTACGATTTAATATTAAAAAGAAATTACAATCACCCTCAAAAATAACCATCCAAAGGGGAAGATTTTTTCTGGAAACAGAAGATGATGATATTGAAAATATTCAATATGCACTATCTACAACTCCAGGACTTGTAAGTTTTTCCAGAGCTGTTAAAGTTGATAAAAAAATTGATAATATTAAAGATGCCGCTTTAAGTTTTGCAAAAGAACTTGTTAAAAAATACCCATCCGGAACATTTAAAATTGAGTCACGTCGGGCAGATAAGGGTTTTGAATATACATCATATGAAATTTCTGCTTTAGTAGGTGAATATCTTCTTGAAGAACTCCCTTCCTTAAGGGTTGATGTTCATAATCCCAGTTGGATTATTAATGTAGAAATAAGAAATCTTGCTTATGTTTATGGTGCTCAGGAAAAAGGAACAGGAGGACTTCCTGTAGGAAGTGCAGCAAAGGGTATGCTTCTTCTTTCCGGGGGTATTGATTCACCTGTAGCAGGTTATTTTATGGCCAGAAGAGGCTTAAGAATGGATGCAATCTATTTTCATGCCTATCCATATACTTCCAATGATGCACTGGAAAAAGTTAAAACTTTAGCAGGAAAAATTGCACCCTATCTTTCAGGATTAAGTCTTTTTGTAGTTCCATTTACAGAATTTCAACTTTTACTTAAGCAAAAAGCCAAAGAAGAAGAAGTCACACTCCTAATGCGTGCTGGTATGGTTAAAATTGCTGAAATGATTTCAAAAGAAAGAGGTAGTATATGTCTTGTAACTGGAGAATCTCTTAGTCAGGTTGCAAGTCAGACTGTAGAGAGTATAAAGTATACAGGGAGTGAAACAGAACTCCCAGTTTTTCGACCTCTTATTGGAATGGATAAGGAAGATATTATAAAAAAAGCTATATCTATTAATACCTACGAAACATCAATTCTACCATTTGAAGATTGCTGCACAATTTTTTCTCCAACACATCCATTATTAAAACCGGATACAGATAAATTAAAAAGTTCATTTATTATGTTGGAAGGGGAAGATCTTTTAAAAGAGGCTGTAGAAAAGGCAGAAAGGATATATTTCAAACCGTAGGGGTGTATTGCAATACACCCCTACGTGGTTTTAACAGTTTCTTTTTTTGTTTCAGTTTTTTTTGCAGGAGCAGAATCTGTTTTTACAGTTTTTTCTGATGTATTTCCATTTGATGAAGAAATATTTCCGTTTTTACTTTTATTATCAGTTACATAAAAACCACTACCCTTAAATATTATTCCAAGTCCGCCGCCAATTAATCTTTTTAAAGACCCGTTACAATCCTGACATACTGTTAAAGGATCATCTGACATTGACTGAAAATATTCGAAAGTTCTTTCACATTTTTCACATTTATAATCGTATGTTGGCATAGTAGCTCTCCAATGAGTCACTGTTTATATAATTTTTAAGTATAATATATAGATAATAGCATATAAAAATCAAGAACCCGAGTAAGAAAAAAGGATCATATTCTTACAGAAATATTTTCTTTATTAAGAATTTCTTTAATTCCACCAACTGTATATCCATCAATATGTACCATGGAAGCAATAAGGGCAGCATCTGCCTTGCCTTCATTAAATACATCAACAAGGTGCTTTACTGTACCAGCACCACCAGAAGCAATAACAGGAATTCCAACACCTTCAGAAATTAGTTTAGTTAACTTCAATTCATAGCCTGTTTTTGTTCCATCTGCATCTATAGAATTCAGTACTATCTCTCCTGCACCAAGGGCTTCAACCTTTTTAGCCCATTCAAAAGCATCCAGATCAACTCTTGTTCTACCACCATTAATAACAATGCCGTAACCTGAAGGCTTACTACTATCTGCTTCAACATCCATGCCGACAACAATACACTGTTTACCAAAATGTGAAGCTCCTTCTGATATAATTGATGGATTAAGAACAGCAGAACTATTTACACTCACTTTTTCAGCTCCTGCAAGTATTACTGTTTTCATATCTTCAAGAGTTCTAATACCCCCACCAACTGAAAATGGTATAAAAATTTTTTCTGCTACCTGTCTTACAACATCAATCATTATTCCCCTTTTTTCAGAGGAAGCAGTTATATCATAAAAAACAAGTTCATCTACACCCTGTTTATAATATTCTTCTGCCATTTGAACAGGATCACCTATATCTACATTCCCTTTAAACTTAATTCCTTTTGTAGTTTTTCCATCTCTTACATCAAGACAAACAATTATTCTTTTTTGAAGCACTATTGTCCCCCTTTCCCTTTAATAAAGTTATCCAGCATTTTGAGGCCAAAGGGTCCTGATTTCTCAGGATGAAATTGAACTGCTACCAAATTATCCACTGAAAAAGCAGAACTAAAAGAAATACCATAATCTGTATGTGCTATTGTTGCATCTGAATTTAATGGCTCTGGAAAAAATGAATGAACAAAATAAAAGGAGCTATTATCAGGAATATCATTAAATATATAATGCTTTCCTGTTTGTTTAATCTGATTCCAACCCATGTGAGGAATTTTAAGTCCCATATCATGAGAAAACTCTTTCGAACTACCAGGAATTAATCCAAGACAATTTGTATCACGCTCTTCTGACGAATCAAGAACTATTTGACATCCCAGGCAAATCCCAAGAATAGGGTTTCCCTTTTTAAAAAAATCTTTAAGAAGAATATCCAAAGATTTTTCTTTTAATATCTCCATTGAGGAATACGCTTCTCCAACTCCAGGAAAAATCAATTTATCACTCTTTAAAAGCTTATGGGGATCACTGGAGACATAATATTCTACACCTAAAAAATTAAGGGCAGTTTCTACACTTTTTAAATTACCTGCATCGTAATCTATAATACCAACTTTCAATCTAACTCCCCTGTGTCTTAACCCCGGCTCCGGATAAAAGTTCTATCATTTCATCAGAATTAAGTAAAATATTATCTAAAATTATTCTATTACCAACAGCATCAATTCGTCCGTCGTGAACTATTTTCATAATAGAAGATTTACCTGTTTCCCTGAGTTTCATAAGTAATCCCAGTTTTAAAGCTGTTGAGAATATTTTTGAATCTTTTTCATTTAAAAAATCAAGTACTCCGGAAATTGAATACCCAGCTGTATCTTTCCTTACAACAAAGTATAAGTCCTGAATTATCATTTTTCCAGCTGGTATATTGAGAGATTTATATATTTTTACCCCTGGCAGATGTGAATAAACTGTTATTGCAGATTGTTCAAATTCCAGTTTTATAATATCAGGAATATAATTTCTTATTCCCGATTCAAAATATTTTAAATTTGAACTAATATCGGAATTAGATATAACTGCTACAGAACTAAAAGGTACCGAAGCATACAAACCGTCAATCTCATTTTCCCAAAATGTATAATTACCCTTATGTTTTACCCAGTTTTCTTCACGACCTATAGCAAAATTCGTAAAAAATCTGGGAAAGTTACCTTCTGCTATAATATCAAAATCAGAATCAGCTCCAAAGCCGTCAATTGAAATGGATAATCTGTCTGTCCGATCAATTACACCCGAAAGATCACCGTTGGAATATAAAGATAAAAACTTATTTAATAATAAACTATCCTTTTCAAGATTAAAATAGAACAGAACCCTGCCATCAGATGCAAGAATTCCAGGATAATTTTTTTCTGTAAATTCAGGTTTTGTACTACAACCAGTATAGATAAAACCAACATATAAGAAAATTAGAATAAAAATAATTTTAAACCTGATAGTTTGTAAATATTTCATTTAAAATCTAACATTAACTCCTCTCTAAATCTATAAAACAGGTAATATCACCCCATGTTAATTCACTGGATTCAGAGTTTTTTTCCCAGGAAATACTATCTGAAAGAGTTTCTGTAAGAAGATGATCCTTAAAAGAATTAACTGCACTTTTTAGCCAGTCATTCCCATCCAGTTTTAAATTTATGCGATCAGTTACATCTAAATCCCTTTCTTTTCTAAGGTTCTGTACACTTCTTACAATATCACGTACTGTGCCCTCTCTTAGAAGATCCTCAGTAATTTCACTATCCAGTCCAACAGTTAATGAGCCTTCATTAAGAACCTTCAAATTTTCTTTTTCAATTCTTTGTATAACTATACCGTCTTCTTTAAGTAAAAATTCACCAATACCAAAATTAACCTGTAAAGTTGATCCATCTATCAGGCTTTGAATTT
>DAOVSY010000492.1 GCA_030633365.1 Spirochaetaceae bacterium
ATGATACCTGGCTTGCCAGGGGAGCCATGAGTATTTCAGTTTCTATTCCTTTAAATTCTCTGCTTCCAGGGTCTGCCAGCAAGCTAAATCTTGAATCTATAGATGCCAGGACAAAAAAGAATGAACTTGCAATTGATCAGCTTCATTATACTTCTTATATGGAATTATCAAATCTTATAAACAACCTGGAAGGAATTCGTAAAACATTGGATGCCAGAGTCCTTGCTGCTGAGTTTTCCAGTGAAGCTTATGATTATACAATTATTTCATACAATACCGGTGGTGTAGATATTTTAGATCTTCAGAGCTCAGAATCTGATCTTCAAAAAGCAAGAGTATCTGTATTAACAGAAACGTATAATTATATTTCTGCAATACTGGATCTTGAGTATTTACTTGGAATTGAAATAATAAAGGAATAATAAATGAAAAACTATAATTTACTAATTTCAATAAGTTTAATTCTTGTATTTACCAGTCTCGTTTCTGCTCAGCAGGGTAGTGGGATGCCCGGGAGTGGAAGACCTTCGGCCGGAAGTTCTCCTGCAGGGCGTTCGGTCAGTTTATTATTAGAAACAGAAATTTCAACAAGGGCAAATTCTATTTCTGTAGCAGGAAGATTGGAACCAAGCAGCAGAATTGTACATAATTCTACTATTTCTGGTACAGTTGGTGAACTTTTTGTGGAGATTGGCAACAAGGTGCAGGCTGGAGAACATCTTTTTCGAATAGACCGTAATGATATTGGTCAAAGTTTTAAACCCGTGTATGTTGATTCAAAAATATCAGGAATAGTTTCTGAAATAGATATTCAAATCTATAGCGATATTAATGCCGGGAGCCGGGCTGTAACAATTATTGCCACAGACAGTTTTATTGCCCGGTCAGTTATTAGTGATAAGGATGCCTTTAAAATTGAAGTTGGTCAAAGTGTGACAGGACTTAGTCCGGAAGGACTTAGAATAAGTGGTACTTTAAGTGGGCGGTCTCAGGAGCCTGATTATAATACAGGCTTGTTTACTTTAAATTTTGAGTTTCCAAAAAAAGTAGGGTTTTACATAGGAAGTTTTATTTTAATTCAGCTGTCAACAGATAAAGTAGAGGGAATTTTTATTAGTAGAGATTTACTTGTCAGGAGGTATGGAAAATATTTCCTATGGCTCGTAGATAGTGAAAATAAGTTAACTGCAAGAGAGGTTGAATCCGGAGCTATATTTGGAAATGATGTACAGATAATTTCGGGCTTAGCTTTAGGAGAAAAGTATTTGTCCAGAATTACCGGAAAAGAAACAGAAGGAATGGAAGTTAAGAAGGGAAATAACTGATTATGCTTAAATGGCTTTTATCCAGACAAACAGCATTTTTTCTTCTAATTATAATACTTGTTGGTATTGGGATTCTTCTTGTTTCTCTTTTACCTGTTCAACTTTATCCCCAAACTCAAAGACCAAGGGTTAGGGTTAGAATATCTCATGAGGGATATTCCGCTGTAGACTTTTATAAAAATTATGGTGATCAGATAGAATCAAATCTTCTTACAATTGATGGAATGGATATACTCCAGGTTGGATATGGAAATGACAGGAGTGATTTTGATATTACATTTAACTGGGAAGTTGATAGTGAAGTAGCAAGGATGGATACAGAGGCTGCTATGGTTTCAATCGACTCAGGATTACCTATGGATATACAGGGGGGCTATTCTGTTCGGTTTTTTGCAGGTGAAAATGCAGGTTATTTAATGCTTGGTATTACATCAGAACTGGTGAGTCCTGAAGAAATTTATAATCTGCTTATTTCCAACGTTGAATCCAGCCTTGGACAAGTAGAGGATGTGGATCTTGTTGAAATCTTCAACATAGAAGAGCTTAATGCAGAAATTATTTTAAGGCAAATAGATATGCTGGCCTATGGTCTATCTATTGATGATGTTGATTCTGTTTTGAGAGAGGGCTACTCTCCGGAACCTTTGGGAACTCTTGAGGAAGGGGGATCCGATTATAGTGTTCGATTTGAAAAGGGCTCTATCTCACTTTTCAATCTTGAAGATCTTATAATATCTAATAAAAGAGGAGTAATAATAACATTAAAAGATATTGCTGATGTAAGTGTGGGCTATATTTCTTCCAGGCAGACTTTTGTTGTTGATGGAGAGAGAGGTGTTCGACTTACTGTAACCCCTGTTGATGGTGGAAATATAAGAAATATGTCTGAAGAAGTTCAGTTAATTCTTCAATCTGCAAAGGAGGAAGGTTTACTTCCTGAAGATACTAAATTTTCTCTCTTTATTGATCCTGCAGAGTTTATAAACAGAGCTATAAATAATATTGTACAGTCTGCTGTTATAGGAGCAATACTGGCAATAATTATTGTCTTTTTGACACTTGGGCAGTTGCGAAACACATTGTTAATACTTCTTTCTTTACCTGTTACACTTATACTTTCTTTTATACTTATGTATATATTTGAAATCAGCCTAAATTTGATATCTCTTGGAGGTATTGCTCTTGCAGTAGGTATGGTTGTGGATTCATCTATTGTTGTAATGGAAAATATCC
>DAOVSY010000378.1 GCA_030633365.1 Spirochaetaceae bacterium
CCACCTGAGAGATAATTATACCCTGCAGAAAGGGAAATAGCAGGAAGAAGTATATTACCCTTTATAATAGGGGTTCGAATATCAAACCCTGCTAAAGTATAATCTACAGAAACATCACTGGACAAAGAAGCAGTCATCTCTGGAGTTAAAACTCCTAATTTTGCACCAATATCAATTGGTAAAAATGGGATACCAATTCTTGCATCCACTACATAAGCCGGGAATGGTACACCAAGACTCGAATCTGTAATTTCACTTGGTAGAGTAAAATTTAATGAATTAGCCAAAGATACAAATGCATCTTCTGGAATCATCACTGCACCCATAGATACACCAACTCCAAAATGAGGGAATCCACGAACCTTTGCATCTGACCAGTTTAGTCCGATCGTAGACGCAAATGGTAAAGAAGCTGCAACATCTGTTGAAAATGTAGAAAAACTAGTTTCCATTTCTGTAAGAGTAGCTTGAGCAAATACCCCTGAAACCGCTAAAACCAAAATTATCATCAAAATTAAAAATTTCTTCATAAATATACCTCCATTTATGTATATGCCTATAGTCTACTTCTTTACTACGCAATAATCCAATATTTTTTATAAAAAAACCATTGACAATAACTAAAACCAGTACCATTCTATGTTCCATGAATAATAATAAGAAATATTTTACAATCGGACAAATAACAGATCTGCATGTAGGCAGGAAGATTCCATTCCCTTCCGGAGAGCTAGACCTGTTTGATCAATTAATAAAAGCAGTGGATAATTTAAATTCAATTGATCCTCCTCTGGATATGGCTGTAATATCGGGAGATCTTGCCAATCATGGAAAGAAAGAAGATTATATTAGAGTTAAGTCACAGCTGGACAGACTTAATTTCCCCTATTTTATTGTAATGGGCAATCATGATCAGAGAGAAACACTAAAAAAAGTTTTTAATGAACATACATATCTTAAAACAGAGGATGAGTTTATCCAGTATACATTAGAAGACCACCCTATAAGAATAATTGCCCTGGATACTCTTGAACCTGGTACTCATTTTGGCCTTATGTGTGAAAAAAGAATACAGTGGCTGGAAAAAAAATTAGCTGATCAACCGGAAAGACCAACACTTATCTTTATGCATCATCCTCCTATGGATACAGGAATGCCTTATCCGGATCACCTGGGAATGCATAACAAAGAAGCATTTGCATCTGTAATTAAACAAAATCCGCAAATTGAAGCAATTGCAAGTGGACATACCCATAGAGATTCTGTTTTAAGATGGAATGGGACTGTTGTGTATGTTACACCAAGCTCTGCTTTCAGTTACGGTCTTGAGTTTCATGATGTTGATGATGTGGATCCTTTAATGGAACCTCCGGCAGCTAGAATATTTCGATGGGATGCAGAAGTGGGACTGGTTGCTCATCTAAGCTACATAGGGAACTATGAGTTTGGTATTACAGAAGGAATGCCGGAACCTCCAAAGAATTAATTTTTTAGAAATTGTAACCCAGTGAAAAATAGAGTTGCTCCCGGTTCTCTTCACTCCATCCATAGACTAATGATGCAGGACCAAATGGGAAATCCAGCATTAGTCCTGTTGAAAACCCTTTAGTATAGTTATCTGTAAATACATTTGGATTATTCAAACTGAAAATGGAAAACCTGGATTGAAAATACAAAATTTTAAATATATTTAGACTATAATTTAACCGTGCAGTAAATGCATGTTCAATCCATAATTCATCCCTGTGATACCCAGGCAGATCAAAAGGACCTCCTATTTTAAAAATTTCATATACTGGCAACCCATTTAAAGAAGTTCCTGCAAATATGGATGTACTAATTGTTTGACTTCTGCTTACAGGAAGATGGATATCAAGTTGTCCCTCAAACTTTGTAAAGATCCTTGAATTAAAATTAATATTTCCTATTGATCCTGCTTCCATTGATAATTTTACACCTTTATGAGGAAAATATTTATCATCAGTATTATCAAATAAAACCTTTCCAAAAATATTCCAGTTATCTAATATATCAGCACTTACAGATAGTTCTATATTATTTTCCAGCCAGACTCTTTCACCTCTTACCCCAGCCATTAAGAGTAACTTCTTATAGATATGAGCACCAATGGAAAATTGTCCTCCAACTCTGTTAATGGTAAATTTGCCCGTTTCTGAGCCTTTATTATCATACAAATATGGAGATTCCTGTTCATAATAAAGACCATTATTTAAAGTAACAGGTGTAGAGAATAAGCGGTCATTTACAATTTCAAAACCTGCCTTTTTATAAATATCACCATATCTCAAAAAAGGCATAAACCTTTCACCCCAGCCAAATAAATTGAAATGTATTATTTGGAAAAATCCACTAAGTCCTTCCTGTTCCTGATAATTAAGGCCAAACCCCAGTGTACGGGGATATTTTTCTATTACATGAATATTTATTCCAACATTATTATTTTCCAGTTTATCCAATTCCAACCAGACATTTTCAAATAGCCCTGTGGCATAGACTTCCTCAATACCTTGTATTGCTACTTTTGTGCTATATATATCATTTGTCTTTAATAAAAAATCACTGATAACAACTGCTTCTCTGACATTTGATAATCCGGTAATGTTGATATATTTAATAGTTGCCTGGTTTAGTGCTTCTAAATTAAGTTGATTTAGTTCAGAATTTCTGTTTCTTGCTTCTTTAGGAATTATTTTTTTAATATCATCCATACTGGCCATGGCTGCCTCATAACCATACTTTATTAATAATTCAAGATTAGAAAAGTCATAGGCCTGATGTCCATGAAGATCAGGTTCTATAATAATATCAGCAAGTTTTATATTTTTTTGTACCAACTCATAGAAAGCAATTTCCATTGTATGCTCTGCTACTTCTGCAATTGTCCTTGGTTCTTTATCAAAAGAAGGGGCTCCATTTACATCGCTGGCAATTATAATATCCGCTCCCATTTCACTTACTATATCTGTTGGAAGATTATTAAGAACTCCACCATCAATTAATAAGCTGTTACCAAACCGGGTAGGATGGAAAATCATTGGAATAGCCATACTTGCCCTTATTGCCTGGGAAAGTTCACCTTTCCCAAGAGAAACTGCCTTTCCAGTTGATGTATCCACAGCAATTGCACGATATGGTACCGATAGATTATCAAAATTTGCTCCTGCAGAGAAGTTTGCTGCAGATGTATAGTTAAAAAGCTCATTACTAATACTCTGACCATTATTAAATCCAGGAGGAATATAAATCTCCCATAGTTCAAATCTAAGACGTAGAAGGGGTTCAAAAACACCATACCTGCTGCCAATTAGTTCCATATCAAACTGGGGTTTAGCATTAAATATATTTACCCAGTCAATTTCCTGAACTATTCTACGCTGATCAGTACTTGAATAACC
>DAOVSY010000440.1 GCA_030633365.1 Spirochaetaceae bacterium
ATATCTGTTAATTTATCACAGTAGCCTTCATTAACCTTTCTGGCAGCTCTCTCTGGATCAACCTCAACAACTATAGCAATACCTTCAGCCATGGTAATAGCAAGTGGCTGTGCACCACTCATACCCCCCAGACCACCGGTTAATACAAACTTACCCTTAAGACTTCCCTTAAAGTGCATATCTGCAAGAGAAGCCAGTGTTTGATAGGTCCCCTGAAGTATTCCCTGGGTTCCTATATAGATCCAGCTTCCAGCAGTCATTTGACCGTACATTGTAAGACCCATAGCATCGTATTTTGCAAAGTTATCCGGAGTAGACCATGCAGGAACAATATTACTATTGGCAATAAGAACCCTTGGACTGTGTTCATGAGTTTGTAAGACTCCTACAGCTTTTCCGGACTGAACCATAAGAGTTTCATCTACTGCCAAATTCTGCAGTGCACTATGAATTTTGTTATATTCTCTCCAGTTTCTGGCAGCCCTTCCTGCACCACCGTAAACAATCAGTTCATCAGGTATAAGAGCTACCTCAGGATCAAGATTGTTTTCAAGCATACGTAATGCAGCTTCCGCTTCCCAGGTTTTTGCCCGGAGATCTGTGCCTCTTGCTGCTCTTATAGGATCTTTAGGTTTTTCGTTCATGTACATTGGTCTTTGGTTCATATGTTTTCAGCTCCTAATTAAGTCATTCAATACGTTCACTAAAATTCAATAGATCGCCTAAAGCGATTCTAATATATCGATAATAACATATATTTTAAAAAACAACTCCATTTTTTCAATTTCAAATACTTCCGGGACTAATCTCAAATAGTATTAAAAAATAATAATTAGTTAAAACCTCCTTGAACTTTAATTATAAAAAACACATTCTAGCAATATGGATAACAACACCAATTCAAATACAATCCCAGGAATTTTTGAAGGACCCATAAGACCTGTCATTATAAAACTGTCCCTGCCAATTTTCCTTGGTATGATTGTACAGGTAATATATAATGTTACAGATACATTCTGGGTTGCCAGAATAGATCTCACAGACCCTTCCTACATGGGAGGAACAGCTATTGTTTTCCCTTTGATATTTTTCTTTATGGCACTTGGTAATGGATTACAGGTGGGAGTAAGCTCACTTGTTGCCCGTGCAATAGGAGAAAATAATTCAAAAATTTTAAGTACAACTGCTGAATCAGGAATGTTGATAGGCTTTTTACTTTCAATATTTGCACTTGGAATAACCCTGCCTTTTTCATCACAGATTCTCTCTGGACTAGGAGCCAAAGGTGATTACTATATCCATGGCCTGGAATATTTTAAATTCATTATCCCCGCAGGTCCTATAATTTTTCTCTCTGTTATATTCAGTGGAATACTACAGGGTGAAGGACTTATGAAGTATGTAATGAATTCAATGATTATAGGCACTGTTCTGAACATTATTCTTGATCCAATCTTCATCTTTCTGTTAAAGCTTGATGTTCGTGGTGCCGCTCTTGCAACTGTAATTGCCCAGGCTGCAGCAATGATCTATATAATAACAGTATTTATACGAAATAAGTCATCCATAAAAATTGACTGGTCCATATCAAACATTAAAATTAAAACAATAAAAAATATAATGACAATTGGACTTCCTCAGTCATTTTCATTGATTTTAATGTCACTTAGTTTCTTTATATTTAATAGGATTGTAATCGAAATTGACGAATTAGCCCTTACAGCCTTCGCACTTTGCGGACGATTTGAGCAGATAATGCTGATGCCCGCATTTGCTCTCGGGGCTGCTGTTATTACTATTGTAGGACAAAATTCAGGGCGTGGCAATTTTGACAGAATCAGAAAAACCATGAATGAAGCATGGCTGCTTGGCTTAATAACTGTAGGGATTCTTACCGGAATAATGGTTATTTTTGCTCCCTGGATATTCAAACCATTTACCAATGTTGAAAAAGTACTTTGGTATGCAGTAATGCAGTATAGGATTCTTGGAGTTTCATACCTTGCTGCATTAGTTGGTATAACCGGGCGTTCTTTCTTTCAGGCAATAGGATATCCTATGCCGGCTCTGTTTCTGACATTACTAAGGCTCATTCTTATAGCACTGCCGGTTATGATTGTATTAGTTTATATCTTTAACTTAGGTATGTATGGAGTCTGGATAGGTCTTGCTGCTGCAAGCATAGTGTCTATGTTTGTTTCATTCTTTTGGGTAGGTCGGACAATTGATAGATTGGAATCGGGGGAAATAAGTATTCGTTAACTGTTTACATTTTGACTCGCTGTATCCCTAAAACGCGTAATTCATTTTGTCTCGCTATGTTCCAAAAACACGAAATACATCTGCATTCTACGCTATTCCTCCCACAGCATCTTCCACTGCTTTAAGAATAACCCCTTCTTTAATAAGCCCCAGCATCTTTTCCATATCCGGATACATTACTCTGTCTTCCCCTAAATGAGGAATATGCTTCCGAACTTCTTTCCAGGCTGCATTTGTTCCGGTTCCAGGTTTCAATTTTTTTTGAAAATCTATACCCTGGGCTGCCGCAAGCATTTCTATTGCTATAATCTGTTCTACATTATGAATTATATCCACAGCATGACGACCGGCAATAGGCCCCATACTCACATGATCTTCCTGGCCTGCTGAGGTAGGTATTGAATCCACACTTGCTGGATGAGCTAAAACCTTATTTTCTGAAACAAGAGCTGCTGCTGTATACTGGGCTATCATGTAGCCCGAATTAAGGCCGCTGTTTTCTGCCAGAAAAGGAGGAAGTCCGGAAACATGAGGATTAACAAGCCTGTCTGCAGTACGTTCAGAGATATTACCCATTTCCGCCATGGCAATTCCAAGAAAATCGAGAGCAAAGGCTAAGGGTTCTCCATGAAAGTTACCACCGGAAATTGCTTCCTCAGGATCTTCAAAAATCAAAGGATTATC
>DAOVSY010000298.1 GCA_030633365.1 Spirochaetaceae bacterium
TGGCACAGCTCTTAGCATATAAAATCTAAAATCCTGTTTTTTAGCTTGTTTTCCTGTTTTATTATTCAGTTTTCTAATTATACCTTCTTTTATAAATGAAGGGGGGTATTGTTCCATAATTTCCTTATTTGACAACTCTATAGCTTTTAACTGATTATCAGAATCTGCAGTATTAATTGATCCGGCTTTTTGAGGTGATAATTCTTTAAGATAGAGTTGTTCCAGATAAATTTCAGGTACATGCTTTTTCACATCCATGCCTCCATTAGGGTTAATCCATTTTCACGTAGTTTTCTTAGTCTCTTTCTTACTCCCGAGACTGATAACCCTACAAAATCTGCTGTTTCCTCCAGGGTTAACTTATCTACATAATGAAGTACGGCAATTGTTCTTGTAGATGCTTTTTCGTTAGTAAAAATTCTATCCAGAAAGCCCTTTGTTATTATCTGTCCTTCAACATCATCCATAGAAGCAATTTGTTCAATAATGGAATCATCAGATGACTCATTTTTGCTTTTTATAGATCTTATTTTATTAAGACAGATATTTGTTGCCATGGTGTACAAGAGGCTTGAAGGAGCTGTATTGTTCAGTTTTTCCTGCTTTTTTATTATCTGAACAAACACATCCTGCATAGCATCCAAAGCACTTTCTTCGTCCTTCAGAATATACCTGCATCTACGTAAGACCATTGGGCCATATTTGGTGTAAAATTCTTCAACATTTATTGCCATACATGAATTGTAACACAGCAAAACAGAAAAAATGTTACTCTGTGAAAAAGATTTTTATCATTATTATTATTTTCGTAGAGACACCCAATTTGGGCGTCTTTACGAAAAAGGTAACAGATCTAACAGTATCAGTTGTTATATTTTTCCGAAGGCTGGTCGCAAACAAGTTTGCCTGGTCGGGACTACGTCCCTGCTCGGCAATGCAACCGTTGCTGCTCGCCAATGCAACCGAAGGAGTAACAAATGAAAAAAAATATAATTGTAGTTGTTTTGTTAATAATGGGAATTTCCATATTGTTTGCAGATGGAGCAGGCGGATTTTTTAGTGGTTACCAGGTTTCCACTTTACCGTTTATGGAAGAAAATGATTTTGAAAATAATAATATGGGCCTCTATTACAGTGGTGGATTTGGATATGGAGTCTCCTGGAATAATGTAATATCCGGTGGGTTCGGTTATGCAATATATGCATCTGAGGATGATAGTAAACCAATTGGTGGATTTGGAGGAGTTATAAATGGTATACGACTTCTTAGATATCCATTTAATGTCTCTCTCATGAGCTGGACAGGTTTTGGAGGAATTACAACAGATACCATAGATGGTAAAAAAAGCAGCTTTGCTATTTCTGAAGAGCTAACCCTGGAGCTTGGATTTCCAGTATTCCGTTGGTTTTCCCCCACTATATATGCCGGGTATCAGGTTATAGGTAGTCTTGGATCAGGTGAACCATTTGAAGATTTCTTATCGTACACACCTGTACTTGGATTCAGGTTTCAATGGGGGAAGTTTTACTAGGACTTATATGTAAGCAGTATTAATAGAATTTTATAAATTAAATAGTTTTTTCGGTAGTTTTTCTGTACTATTATTATGTAGAATATAAAGGAGTTGTAAATTTACAGGAGACCACATGAAAGAACAGGATAGCCAGAATTTTATAAAAGCTCTTGAAACCGGAGACAGAAAATTAATGCAGAAGGTTCCCAGGGCAGATGTTCATAATCACGCTGCTTTAGGGGGTGATTTCAATTCCTGGGTTAGGAACGAAGGCCTGGATTTACAGGAAGGTGCCCATCATTTTCCGGATTTTACAGATTTTCAGAATTTGGTAGATACCATTTTTACCTATCCTTACAAAAATCCTACAAATAAACAAAGCCAGGATCGATTTTTAAGCCTTTTTGCTGCGACCTATGAACTTGCAATTGCAGATGGTGTTACTTATATTGAACCTGGATATGATTCTGTATTTCTTGACCTATTTGATATGGATATTGAATTAATGATTAAAAAATTTAGTGACCAGGCATCACTATTTAAAGATAGGATTACTATTGCACCGGATATCGGTATGATAAGAGTAATGGATTTGAAGGACATAGAGAGAACTATTTATCCCTGTATAGAATCCGGCTTTTTTAATGCCCTGGATATTTTTGCTGATGAAAGAATGGGGCCACCAGAAGATTTTGTTCCTATTTACAGAGCGGCAAAAAAAGTAGGAATGAAGTTGAAAGCCCATGCAGGAGAGCTACTGGATGCAGATTTTGTAAGACGAAGTGTTGAGGTTCTTGAACTTGATGAGATTCAGCACGGCATTTCTGCTGCAGATTCAAAAGAAGTGATGCGTTTTCTGGAAGAGAGAAAAATACGTTTAAATATATGTCCTTCGAGTAATATTCAGCTTTGCCAGGTTGAATCTTATAAGACACATCCTATAAGAGTGTTGCTGGATAATGGAATTAAAGTAACAGTTAATACTGATGATGCCATTATTTTTGGAAAAAAATCATCGGATGAATATTTCTCCCTATTTGAAACAGGATTATACAGTGCAGAAGAGCTTGATAAAATCCGTTTAAACGGATTTCCTGATTCTGAATTGTAATTATGCCTGAATTGAAAAAGATAACAGAAATTCAAACTCCATTTAAAAATGCTCCTGTCTATTATAATGAAAAAACTCTTTCTACTATGAAACTTGCAGAAGAGTATTGTTCTTCCAATTCTATTGTTTCCGGTACAGTTTTTATGGTGGGACTACAAACTGAAGGAAGAGGACGTGTTCCAGGAAGGAGATGGGAAGCTGTAAAAGATAAAAATCTGTTGTTTACCCTGGTTTTGACCAAAGCAGAAATAGGATCGAATCCTCTTCCCATTGTGGTTGGTCTGGGAATTTCAAAGTATCTGGAAAATAATCATCAATTAAAACCTGAAATTAAATGGCCTAATGATATATATATAAATGGTAGAAAAATTGCCGGAATAATTATTGAATCCAGAAAAGGGTTATTTAACATTGGAATAGGCCTTAATATAAATCAGACTGAATTCCCAAAATCAATATCAGAAACTGCTACCTCCCTGGCTATAGAAAAAAATAATACATTCGATTTAATTTTAGAACTTGAATTGATTTTGACAGAACTAAAAGAAGTTTTAGTTAGTCATACATGGCACAGTGAAATAAGTTCCAGATTATATAACAATGGTAAAGTAGTTTCAGTAAATACAGGTATTTCTGGAAAGGAAGAGATAGAAACAGGAGTTATAGAAGGAATAGGTTCTCATGGGCAGTTATTATTACGTAGCAAAGGATCTTTGGTTGAGATATACAGTGGTGAAATTGATCAATAGAGACGCAAAATCTTGCGTCTTTACTGCCCGATCAACAGTGTGATATCTTTTATTTTATCGAAATAGGTTGTGTACAGGAGTACAAAATGGAAAATCCAACAAGAGAAGATGCTTTTAATTTATTAAGTGAATTTACTAAAACAGAAAGTTTAATTAAACATGGGCTCTCAGTAGAAGGGGTAATGCGATATTTTGCAAGAAAGCATAAAGAAGATGAAGACAAATGGGGGATTGTCGGGTTAATTCATGATATGGATTACGAAATGTATCCGGAAGAACATTGTGTGAAAGCCAGAGAGATTATGGAAGAGAGGAAATGGCCTGAGGAATATATTCGTGCTGTTCAAAGTCATGGTTATGGACTTTGTGTAGATGTTAAACCGGAATCTCTTCTGGAAAAGACTTTGTATGCGATAGATGAGCTTACAGGATTAATAACAGCTACTGCTCTTGTTCGACCCTCAAAAAGTATTATGGATGTAAAAGTAAAGTCTGTAAAAAAGAAGTGGAAAGCTAAACAGTTTTCTGCAGGGGTAGATCGAAGTATAATTGAAAAAGGGGCAGAGGCTCTTGGAGTTGAACTTGCTGATCTTATAAATGATACTATACTTGGTATGAGAGAAGTTGCAGAGACTATTGGTTTACAGGGTATTCCTGAAGAAAAATGATTGTTAAAAAACTAAAATAATGATAATAACTACTAATTAGATAGAAAAATAGGTATTCTTTACTTATTTGCCAGTTTTTTTCTATATTTTTTAATATTTATGTTGGCAAAGGGCAAAAGAATTTGTATCTTTCATTTTGAAAAATATTCTTATGAAATAAAACTAAAATAACAATTTTGCAAGAGAGGTAATAACATGGCAAAACAGCTTCTTTATAATGAAGATGCTAGGAAAAAGCTTTTAACAGGTGTTGAAAAGCTTTCCAATGCAGTAAAAGTAACATTAGGTCCTAAAGGAAGAAATGTTCTTCTGGACA
>DAOVSY010000272.1 GCA_030633365.1 Spirochaetaceae bacterium
AAGTATAAAAAAACAGAGTGCGAAGTGCTCGTCGTCGGTGGCGGTGTTGCGGGGATAGCTGCGTCTATCAAAGCTGCACACGAAGGCGCAAGTACAGTTTTAATAGAAAAAAGCAGTTTCCCGGGAGGAACAGGGATAACAGGCTTGCATCGTTTTATCTGCGGATTATATGCCAATACGGAAGATATGCCTGATAAAATTTTCAACGAAGGAATTGCGTCGGAAATATGTTTCATGCTGCAAGAGCTTGCCCCCGAAAAAATCCCGCTGCGCATGGGAAAGGTATATGTTCTGCCTTTTGCTACAAGTAACTTCATGTCGGTTCTCCGCTCATTGAGTGAAAAGGAAAAACAACTGAACATTTACTACGATACCAAGGCTGTCTCAGCCAAAACGGAAAATAATACTATTGTAGCTGTAACCATGCAAAACTTGAATAAAAAATTCGATATTATTCCGCGCGTAGTTATAGACTGCAGTGGTGACGGAGTTATTATTAAACTGAGTGGTGCACGGTATAGAACAACTCCTTCTGACCAGCGCCAGCTCTCTGGTTATATATTCCGGGTAAAAGGCTTGAAGGATGTTGACGATATTCTGGCAGTGAAAGTGCCATATTATTTAGCCAAGGCTGTAGAACAAAAAAAAATGCCCTTTTATCTTAAGTTTACAACATTTACAGCCGGAGATACCGAAGATGAAGGATATTGCAAACTCAACATACCTCCGGCATTAACGACAAAAATGGAAAAACAGGCAAAAAAGGATGCACTATTAGTACACAATTATCTGTCCAGAGTTCTACCTGTATTCAAAAAGTCTTATATAGTAGAAATATCGCCTGAAGTCGTTGATCGAGAGGGGCCGCTTCTCCATGGAGAATATACTCTAACTGCAGATGATATTATCAACGCAAAAAAATTTTCTGACGGGATAGTTAAAAATTCCTGGCCTATCGAACTTTGGGATCAGCAAAAGGGGGTTACATATAAATATCTTGAGCCAGGTAAAAATTACGAAATACCTCTGCGATGTATGGTAACAAAAGATATTAAAAATCTTTTTTGTGCTGGTCGCTGTATCTCGGTTACCCATGAAGCGCTTGGTTCTACAAGAGTTATGGGTACCTGCATATCGTTAGGTGAAAGAGCTGGTTATGAAGCTGCACATTGCTGATAATGAATATTGTTACCACAATAAAAAATGAAACAACTGGCTGCCCGGAAAAGGTGGCTGTTATTGATGGAGACAGGAAGTTCTCATACAGTGATTTGTTTGCTGCCGTGGATTGCGCTGCGGTTGAGCTGAACGATCAGGGTATCGGGCCTGCTCATCGGGTAGCATTTCTATGCGGTGACAGCGTAGATTATATCATCGTCAGTCTTGCGGTGCTGTCCTTACGGGCTGTTGTTGTGCCTGTATCTGTATCACTTTCTCTGGATGAATTAGAACCGGTTCTTGAAAGAATTGAGATAAATTTTCTAATCTTTGATAAATCAGCATATTTTCGTGACAATTCTGACCGTATTTTTAACACCAGTTTTTTTGAAAAAGATTTTTTTTTGTATAAAAGAAAAGCAAAGGAAAAACTTCCTACAGATTATTATAAAATAAATCCGGCCTTCATAAGATTTTCATCCGGTACAACAGGCACAAGCAAGGGAATTCTTCTTTCGCATGAATCTATCGTAGAAAGAACTGATGCCGCTGATAAGGCACTTAAAATTACAAAAGGCGATATTGTTATATGGGTTCTTTCCATGAGTTTTCATTTTGTTGTAACAATACTGCTTTTTCTCCGTCGAGGAGCTACAATAGTTCTTTGCGGCGGCTCGTTCCCTGAATCGCTGTTAGTAGGACTTGCCAGTCAAAAAGGAACATTTATTTATGCTTCCCCGTTTCACTACCAGATAATTACCAAATCCGATATTTTTAAACCAAAACTGCTGATAAATATACGCATGGCTGTTTCAACGGCGATGCGACTTCCTGATTATGTAGTCTGTGACTTTTATGAAAAATTTGGATTAGAACTGATAGAAGCATATGGCATTATCGAAGTTGGTCTGCCGTTTATTAATTCTTCCAGAGATCCTGTGAAAAGAGGCTCAGTTGGAAAAATTCTACCTGATTATGAAGTTAAAATTGCGAATCCGGATAAAAATAGAATTGGCGAAGTTTACATAAAAGGCAAAGGAATGTTTGACGCATATTTTTCGCCATGGCTTAGAAGATGTGATTTAATATCTGATGGATGGTTCAAAACCGGTGATCTGGGAAGGCTTGATAGTGAAAGGTTTCTTTATCTTGCCGGAAGAAAAAAAAATATAATAAATTTCACGGGAATGAAGATCTTCCCTTATGAAGTAGAATCAGTTCTCAATCAGCATCCTGACATCAAAGAATCTTTGGTTTACGGAGCACTACATGCTCAGTATGGTGAATTGCCATGTGCTAAAATTGTGCTTATGGATGATATTAAAACTGATTTTGATATAAATGAAATTCGCAAATACTGCTATAAACATTTAGCGCAATACAAAGTCCCAAAAGAATTTCACTTTGTATCAAGGCTGGATAAAACAGCGAGCGGCAAACTAAAGCGGTGGAAGTAAAAGGCTTCGACAAACTGTTTTCAGGTACCTCCCAACCGTTTGTTGCTTATAGCAAAATTGAGAAAATCTGTAATGTTTAGAATAAAACGCAACCAACTATCAGGAGAACGCCACAGCATTGAAGTATAATTCCATATAACTTTGGGACGCAAAAAATAAGTTTTATAAAATATCTGGAAGAGCTCTTCCATGCGCTCCTTTGTCATCCCCTTTGGAATAAACTGGAAATTCATGCAGTCCATTTTTTCCCAGTCCTCATTAAATTCTCCAACCTCATGTATATTTTTGTAAACCGGCGCTCCCGGAAAAGGAGTAAACTTTGCCAGATTAATATCATCTATGGGAAGCGAGAATACATAATCCATTGTCTTCTTGATGCTGTTCTCTGTCTCCCCCGGCAATCCTATCATTAAAAGCCCCTTAACACGTATTCCTGCCTTTTTTATCAAATATATTTTTTCTGCCAGAAGATTTAAATTCATATTTCGACGGTGTTGTGCCAACAGATCTTCATCTCCCGTTTCTATACCAAGGCTGATCATCCAGCAACCGGCAGCCTTCAAACAGTAAAGAAGTTCCAAATCTATATGGTTTGCCCTGACAGCGCAGTTAAAAGTCACTGCCAGCGGCCTGTCAATCATCATCCTCGTAAAAGCTTCAACCCTCTGCCGGTTAAATGTAAATTGATCATCATAAAAAATAATATGACGTATGCCGAAACGTCTCTTCAGATATTTTACATGCTCATACATATATTCTGCTGAATTATACCGAAAACTGCGGCCGAACACAGACCTGTCACAATAACTACAGGCATAAGGGCAACCGCGACTTGATATACAGCTTGAGTTAGGTGCTTTGGGATAGTTAAAAATGGGCAGCTTGTATGCATCAGGATATCCTGAGAGTTTCTCATAAGCAGGAAATGGGAGGGTATCGAGGTTGATTGACCTGGTTCTGTAACCATTAAAACGAATTTCTCCTTTTGCATCCCGGAATACCAGCCCCTGCACCGAATCGACTTCTTCAGGACTTTTTTCAATGAGTTCAGCAAGAGTCTGTTCACCTTCCCCGACCACAACAAAATCAATTACCGGAAAATTTTCAAGCACTCGATTTTTAAGAGCTGAAACATGGGGACCGCCAAATACAATCTTTATGTCAGACAGGATACTCCTTGCAAACCTGGCAATGCGAATACCATCAAGAAAGCTGGAAGTTGTACAGCTAAGGCCTATAAAGGAGGGTTTTTCTGTCAGCAAATAACCACGTATGAGATAGTCTGAGTCAGGCCTTGCATAGCAGTCAATAATATCCGCATTAATGCCCTCTCTTCCCAGATAGGAGGCGATACTTGCCAGTCCAAGAGGAGGCACGATGTTTGCCAGCCTGGAGATATCCCTGCCAGCAGCTTCTTTCCGGTAACCAAGAGGATGGACGAGAAGAATATTCTTTTGATTAAGCTTCGTCATTTTTTATCTGTGCGTCTACCTGGGGAAGTTATTTCGGCCACGTTCCTTAGTTTCCTGCAATTTCTCAGGGAACAATCTCTTTATGTCCTGTTTTGTTGCCCTGCAAACACCTCTTTCAGTTATAAAACCGGTAACGAGTCTTGCGGGAGTTACGTCAAATGCAAAGTTAGCTGCCGGGCTGCTTGCCGGAGGAATCAGAACACTCTTTATTGAACCATGATCTAAACCTTGCACATATCTAACTTCATCAGGCTCTCTCTCTACAATGGGTATTCCCTTTACACCATCATCAAGTTCCCAGTCAAAAGTACTGGATGGAAGAGCAACATAAAAGGGTATATTGTTATCTCTTGCCGCAAGTGCTTTAAGATAAGTCCCTATCTTGTTAGCAACATCGCCTGTAGAGGAGGTTCTGTCTGGACTAACAATAACCATTTGAACCATTCTATGCTGCATGAGGTGACCTCCGGCATTATCAGTTATAACTGTGTGCTTGACACCATGTTTACCCAACTCCCAGGCGGTTAGCCTGGCCCCCTGGTTGAGGGGCCTTGTTTCGTCCACCCAGACATGTATATCTATATCATTTTCATAGGCAGCATATATCGGGGCAGTTGCTGTTCCATATTCT
>DAOVSY010000327.1 GCA_030633365.1 Spirochaetaceae bacterium
CAGAATCCAGAGCAATTATTACATCCTTATCCCATTGACGTTTGTGAATATTTAGAAGTCCTGTACCCGATGCATCCCCGTACTCCATTGTATATTTACCAGTTAAATAGAAATTTATGTAGTCGTGAGGCAGAAGAATATGCTTCATTTTACTGTAAAGATCAGGATAATTTTTTTTAAACCATAAAATTTTTGAAGCAGTGTATCCTGGAAGAATTCTATTTCCAACTTCTATCAGAAGATCTTCGCCATTACCATAACTATCTTCAATTTCACCACATTCAGATGCAGTAGAGGTATCACACCAAAGTTTTACATTGTAGAGAACATTACCATCTGCATCTAAAGGTACAAATCCATGCTGCTGACCGGAAACACCAACTGCAACAGCCGTCTCCTTAATAGAAGAATCAATTTCACTAAAACACTTTTCAAGTGCCGTTATCCACCATTCTGCTTTTTGTTCGTTTGTACCGTCACTGGTACTGATCAACTCATGAGGTGCTGATGCAGATGCAACAATTGATTTGTTTTCAAAGTCGTAGAAAATGACTTTAGTACTTTGTGTTCCATTATCAATTCCTATTACCGTTTTCATAATAACACCTCCGGTTTAGTATATAGTTTCTACCCGTAGGATCCTTTTTCCAATGGACAAAACTGTTTTTACATGCATATAATTGACCTATGGGTTTTAATAATGAAGTTTAAAGATGTAGTTTTTGTTTATCAGATGAAAGATAAAAAAGAGAAAGAATGGCATAGCAGATATCATCATCACAAGGCAAATGAATATGAAATTCACTATTTTATTCAAGGTACTGGTAAATTTCTAAATAATAAAAACATATACAGAATAAACCCTGGTTCATTTTTTATTACATCACCTGAATGTGATCACTCAATAATTACTGATGATAATTACAAACCTCTAAGTTACTATGCAGTTCTTATAGAACTATCTTTAGAAGATAATGAAATTGAAAGACTTATTACTAAGGAAATGATTATAAAAAAAAATTATGATATTGGAACGAACTACAGGTTTTTCTTTGAGGAATTAAAAGAGAAAGGGCTTTCCCGTAATAGTAATTTACAAAAATCGGCTTCCCACCAATTGATTTCCTTCCTATATACCCTTGTTGAAAAAAGAGACTTTCATTTTAATGAATCAGGGGGTATTCATATCGAAAAATCTTTAAAGATTATGCAGGATAATGTCACTAATAATCTGACATTAGGGGAAATAACTTCTAAACTGGATCTTACAGAATCATACTTTATCAGACTATTTAGGAGAAAAATGAAAATAACACCAATGAAGTATTTTACAAAACTGAAAATTGAGGCTGCAACATATATGCTTACTGATACTGGCTTACAAGTACATTCGATTGCAGAAAAATTGAACTTTTACAGTGAATTCCATTTCTCAAGGGTTTTTAAACAGTATACGGGGTTTGCACCTTCATTCTATCGGAAAAAATATGTTCATAATAATACTAAAATATCTATTTAAAAATCTAAAACCATCAATCCAGGAACTTCTTTAAAATGTTTATCACTACTCAATAAAATTGACCCGGTATCCATAGTAGCAGCTGCAATCCATATATCATTTGTAGGAATGGTTGTTCTCTGTTTTCGGAGCTTCTTTGTTATAAAGCCATATCTAAAAGCTATCTCTTTATTTATTTCAATAATTGAGACCCCCGGTTTTGATAGGAACTCATCCAGTTCTGTCAGATTCTTTTCTGTTAAACTCCCAATCTGAAATCCTGAATAGAGCTCGCCTAAAACAGTTACAGGAATAAGAATTTCATCTGCATTTTCCAAAATATCCCGTATCTTTTCATTTCCATTCTTAAATGCAGAATAAATATTAGTATCAAGCGACAGTCTCACATTCTATTCCCAAATCTCAGGATCAATTTTATCAAACTGTTCTGTATTTCTTTGAAATTCATCATATTGTGTACTGGTCCAGGTACCACAAAGGTCTGATAAGTCTCTTTTTTTATCAGAATCAGCTGCTAATCCAAGATTTTTTAATAACATTGAGAGAATGACCTTATTAAGACTGGTTTTATTTTTTCCAGCCAGACTCCTTAATTGCTTATCAAGAACATCAGGAATCTTTCTGAGAGTTATCTGACTCATAATTTGCCTCCTTGACTCATATCACAATTCAAGAATACACCAATCTTATTTGAAAGTCAATTTCCAATATTTAAGGGAAACATCAAATTATATTCAGATCAACAAATGTTCTTCCGTCTATTATCCGGATAATTGTTATATTTTGATCTGCAATACGATACATTATACGAAAAGCCTCATAGATAAGTTCTCTATATTTATCATAAAAAATATCTATAAATTCCGGAACGGCCCTACCCCTTTTGGGATAGATAACTAATTTTTCAATTATTTCTATTATTCCCAAATAGTATCGTCTGGCTGTAGCAGGGTTTAAGTCTCTGTAATACTCAATTATCAATCTTAAATCATCTTCTGATTTAGGTGAAAACTCTATCTTAAAATCCATATTCTTTTTTAATCATAGCTTTTACTTTTTTAATTGGTATACTTGCTTTCTGCCTGATAGACTCTTCTCCTTCATTTATTAGTTTTAATAATTCTATTTTTTTTGATATCTCTTCCCATGTTTCAATATCCAGAAAGATCCCTGCTGATTTTCCATTCCTTGTAATTATGAAAGGATTGTGTGAATCTTTTTGATCAGAAACAATTTTATTGAAATTTACCTTAAAGAAGGATAGAGAGTTAATATTATCTTTTAATGATATTTTCATATAATCATTATATAATAATTCATACTATATTTCTACTTAATTTATTCTTTATTTGGTATTATTTTTTATTAAACTTCTGGGTTTACAATGAATATAAAATTTTCTTTCGACCTTACCCATTGGGAATCAATATCCTTTAATAACATAGACTTTGCTGTATACTGTACAATATGAAATCAATCAAACTTAATATAATTACAATATTTCTATTATTTTTATTGACTCTCCCGGCATTCTCTGCAAGCAGTTATAATAATATAATAGAAATTTTTAAACCAACTATCTATCCAGATACTAACGAGAATCAGAACTTAATAAATAATCTTATTAAAGATTCATCTTTACTTATAGAAAGAATTTACCCGGATTATTTGAAAATATCCGGCATTTCACAAAGCAGTAGAAGAAATGCAGAATACAGTCTGGCAATAAATTATGTATTTGATCCAAGTGGATCTGTTTTACAAATAACACTAACTGATAAAAACTCTGAGGAAAGTAAAACGTTAAATATAATTGGAACCGTTACTTATGATACACCACTTTTTCTTGCCAGAACAATTTTTTCTCTTTGGGCTTCACATAACAATTTTTTATCAGACTTAACTGAACCACCACCTGTTTTTGTAGACGATTTAAGTACAAGTTACATACGGCAAACTGTTATGCCCGAGATGCCGACAGTTCTTATGCCTATGGATCTTGCAGTTAAACCTAATGGAAACCTACTGGGTGCTTTTTCGATGATAAGTGTTGAATTTGACAGTAATTTTAAAATTTTAGGACAACCTGGAAGATCATTATATGAAGCAGGCAGTTATACAAGTGCAGCAGGATTAGGATTAACACCAGGAGGCACAGTTTATTTAAAACCTTCCATGGGTAGAGATATTTACCGGTTTCCAGCCGGTTCTGATATTGGTGAAAAATGGAGAACTGGTATGGATCTTTTTGGTCCCTTTGTAACTTTATCAGATGGATCTATTGTTGTATTTGATATAACAAAAAAGAAAGCTCTTAAAATTTATGGTAGAAAAAAAACGGAGCTGGATTTATATACAAGCCCATACTCTTATATTA
>DAOVSY010000394.1 GCA_030633365.1 Spirochaetaceae bacterium
ATGGATGAAAAAATACCAGATTCCAGAGTAAAGGATGGAATTGTTCAGGTACAGGAAATACTGGACTTTGTGAGTATTAATTTCAGGTTTATATCTATGGATAAACTTAAATCCATTAAAACCTCTCTTACCAATGCCTCCGGCGATATTCCTGAGCTTATATCATTAAACTATTCAAGTTTAATTGATACCATAATTTTAGAAAAAGAAAGACTTGGTGCGAATGATCTTTATCTTACACCTTCTGCAATGAAAGCTGCCAAAGAAAAAATGGCAGGTTATATTGCAACTATGTTAAATGCATACAGGAAGGAAGAAAAGCAATATGAGGATGCTTTTTCCCAGGCGAATCGGGAACTTTTTAGAATGATCGAAGCAGGGTATCCCTTACCTGATTTAAATTCTGAAGATAAAGAATTATTAACAAATTTAACAATTCATACAATTATTAAAGAAAAAGATAGTAATACCTCTAAAGTTCTTGCGGCTATTCGTACTTTGGGCAGGCTTAAGGCAAAGGAAGCCATTCCATATATACAGGATCTGCTGGCATCATCCGACTACAGTATTGAAACAGCAATAGCTCTGGGAAATATTGGTAGTACTGAAGCAAGAAAAATCCTGATGGATAGTTTAAGACTTGAAGAACCTGGTAATTTAAAAAATACGCTTATTATGGCACTTGGAAAAACAGGAGGAGATGAAAGTGTACAACTTATTCTTTCTCTTCTTGATACAGATGATGATACTGAGACCGAGCCGGAAACAGAGAAAACAATTGTTTCTTCTCTTGCAAGTTTAAGCAGCAGTGGAATAAAAAATAGAAAGGTATACTCTATTCTTACTGAATATCTTAAAAATAATGACCCTGAAATAAGAATACTTGCAATTAGTGGAATTGCAGCATATAAGACAGCTGCTGCCACAGCTTTGCTAACACCTGTTTTAAAAACAGAAAAATCTGAAGAAGTACTTGTAGAGCTGGTAAAATCATTAAGCGAAGATATCAATCCAAGCACTATTCTTTCTTTTTCTGCATTATTACAGGATCCAAAAACATCAGATGAACTTAAAACAGTACTTATTGATGCTATTGGTGTTAATAAAAACGGCTTTAAAGCTGTTGCTCCTGTTGTAACATTTCTTGGTAGTCCAAATGAGGAAGTTCGTTTGGCAGCTGCAAATACACTTGAAAAACTATATGCTCAGAATGGTCCTGTGGTAGTTGGGGGATTAAGCAGGGGGATAAATTTAAGCACCGATGAAAACTTTCTAACAGTTTCATCAGATCTTCTTTCACGTATAGCAGATCCTGGATCAATTGTTACAGTTTTAAATCTTCTTGGATCCACATATCCTGAGGTAAAGAAAAATGCCACATGGACACTCTATAGGATGAGTCCACCAAATAATGTAAAGGTGGTAACAGAACTCCAGAAACTTGTTCCCAGTGAAACAGAGTCAATAGAAGTAAGAATTAATGCAGTCAGAGCTCTGGGTTCAATTGGTTATGATTCTGCAAGGCAGGAAGTTTGGAAAACACTGCTTACAACTTTGAAACTAAAAGATTCAAAGTACAGAATGCTTAAACTGTATGGTATTAAAGCCCTTGGTGAGATGAGTACAGTAAATACAGAAATTACAGATAGTCTTGCTTCTGTTGCTGCAAGAGAAAGTGATGAAACGTTAAAACTTGCAGCAGTAAATTCTTTAAGAAGCCTTTCTTCTACAGATTCTGGAGTGGAAAGATCTCTTATTAGTAGTTTTAAGCGAAATGATGATGATATGTTCAGGATATCTTTATTGGAAGCTTTAGGAGATATGGGATCACAGGAAACATCCAATTTAGCATCTTCACTTTTGGAAAAGGATAAACCTGCAACTATCAAAGAAAGAACAGTTTATGTACTTTCTCATTTAGGGGATGAAAAATCACTATCATTACTTCTTGATGTAAGCAATGATGAAGAGATATCAGAGTATCTTATGGGAACTCTTGAAGATGCAGATCGTTCAACTCTTAATTCTCTTATTCAAAGAAGACTTAAGACTGAAACAGATTCTGATCGAATGGCTATTCTTGAGAATCTAAACAGCCAGTTTGAAAGTTATTGAAAGAAAAGTTAATATTTCATGTTGATATGGATGCATTCTATGCATCAGTAGAGCAGGCAGATTATCCTGAATATAAAGGTAAACCGGTAATAATAGGAGCCAGCCCTGGTCACAGAGGGGTTGTTGCTGCCTGTTCCTATGAAGCAAGAAAGTTTGGCGTTCATTCTGCAATGCCTGTTTCTCATGCTTATGCAAGATGCAGGGATGGAATTTATCTTCCTGTGCGAATGTCCCGGTACCAGGAAGTCAGTCGGGAAATAATGTCAGCTTTTGATGATTTTACCCCGGAAGTTACTCAAATCTCTGTTGATGAAGCCTTCCTGGATATGACGGGGACAGAAAAACTATTTGGATCTCCTGTTGAAACTGCCTATAAAATTAAAGCCAGAATTAAATCAGATACAAATCTTAATATTTCAGTTGGTATTGCTCACAATAAATTTCTTGCAAAGCTTGCTTCAGAATATAAAAAGCCGGATGGACTTTATTTAGTTAAAAAAGGTAAAGAAATAGAGTTTATAGATACCTTAAAGCTTGGAGATCTCTGGGGCTTAGGAAAAAAGACTCTGGAAAAACTGGAAAATATTAATATTACTACTCCCAAAGAACTTAGATTGGTAGACCAATCTGTATTAAAGAATCTTTTGGGAAGTTCATCAGGAGATTTCCTTTATAAAATTGTACGTGGTATTGATCCTGGAATGTATACTGGAGAAATAAAAAACAGATCTGTAAGTAATGAAATAACTTTTAGAGAGGATACAAAAGATCCGGAAATTTTGAAGTTAACGTTATTGGAACTTTCATATAAAGTTATGTTCAGAGTCCTTGGAGATAATGAACGGGGTAGAACTATTCAGTTAAAATTAAGGTACTCAGATTTTACAACTATAACTGTCAGAGAAACTCATAATACTACAATCAATTCTGCTGAAGAATTATTTAGTATTGCAAATAAACTTTTACAGAAAAAATGGAAAAAATCTGAAGAAATCAGACTTCTAGGTTTGGGGCTGAGTTCTTTGAAAAATATCGATACACCAGGACAGATTGAACTATTTGAAGATGATTATGAGCAAAATAAAAAAGTCGAGCAGGTGGCATTAGCTATAAGAAAAAAAGGAAATAAAATTACAAAAGCCAGTTTGTTAAATAGAAATGTTAG
>DAOVSY010000483.1 GCA_030633365.1 Spirochaetaceae bacterium
ATTATCCCTCCATGGTGATCCTGCACAGTATTCCAAACAACCGACAACCCAAGGCCGGTACCGCTCATTCCCATTACCTTTTTTGTGTAAAAGGGATCAAATATTCGCTCCCGGTCTTCATCAGGAATACCATGCCCGGAATCTTTAACACTAAGAACAGCATATTCTCCTTTTTCCATATACTGTCCCATAGAAAACGGAGTATCAACATACTGATTTCTGGTTGATATTGTCAGTTCACCTATATTCTCCATAGCTTCAACTGCATTCATAACTAAATTCATTACACATTTTTTTATATGTATATCAGAACATGATATGTTAAAAATATTTTCATCTAAATTTTTAATAAGAGTAATACTTTCCATTTGGGGTTCTAATTTTTCATACTCTGGCGAATTAAAGTACTGATCAATTATTTTATTTAAAGTACAAGGTTTTCTTGTACTGGCTACTCCCTTTGCTATTGTTAGTAAATCTGCAACCACATCTGCAGCACGCAGACCAGATTTTTTAATTGCTTCTACGTAAGGGATAATATCACTATCTTCATCAACTGACATCTTAATTAGATCCGGATAGCCAACTATTCCAGACAGAATATTATTTAGATCATGAGCGACACCACCAGCCATTAAACCTATAGCTTCCATTTTTTGAGCCCTAAGAAGTTTTTTCTCCAGCAAAATGTTTTCAGCTTCTCTCTTGTTATATGCAGTCAAATCCCTAAAAGTTGTTAACCCTCTTTCACCTACAGGAGAAAAATCAATTTCAACTTCTTTATCTTCACCATTTTTACAGTGAACGGTACAGAACTGTTTTTTAAATACTTTCCCTTCTGAAAATTTTTCTATAGCTTCTTGCCAGTTTTTCTGAACTTTATCCAGATAAGCAGGATCAGGATAAGAAAGCTCCCACATTTTTTCCAATGTTGGCATATCTTCCAATGTATATCCAAAAGTCTCTCTAAAACTCTTATTTAGATATTCTGAATCACCGTCTTTTCCAATTGCCATAGGAATATTAGCAGCTTCAATAATTTGAAAAACACGTTTCTCACTATCCTGTAATTGTTTTAAAACTTTATGTCTTTCCATCACCATATGATTCGCAGAATTAGCAAGAATAACCGATTCTCTAAAAAATAATTTTTTTGTATCAATTACTGTTAACTCATGTGCAGCTCTTTTAAAAAAGTCTTTAAATGCAGTAAGATTATTTTTTATTCTCCTGGATATTAAAAAGGCAATAATTGTACCAAAAAAGATAAAAATTAAAACATAAACTATTATTCGTAAAATACGATCCTTTATTCTTATGTTTAAATGGGCTTGTTCCTTTTGAATAAATTTTTCTATATCCTCAAGATCAATTGAAGAGCCAATGTACAACTCCCACTCATCTATTCCACTTATATAACTTATACTCTTAAGATACGGAGCCTCATGTACTGAAAGACCATCAGAATATAACTCAATAAATCCGGATCCTTCCCTGGCAATAGTAATAAATTTTTCAACCAGTTTAGAATCAAAACTATTTGAGTATTTATAAATATCGGTCCCGGGCAATATATCAAATAGATTCCCACCTTTCCAGTTTCCACCAAAGAAAACTCCCGACTCTATAAAGTAAAATTTTTCCAGGCTGGTTAGGGTTTCTTCTTTAATTAAAGCTTCCTCATCTTCCAGATATTTCCCGGTACCAATAACCCAGTCAAAAGGTTCAAAATATTTTACATAAGAAATTTTAGCTACTAATTTATCCGGAAAATCCGGTTTATTCCAAAAGTAAGTAACAAACCCTTCCCCCTCCTGGTTTTTTGCTGTTTTTATAATTTCTTTAACAATATAGGAGCCATGGGAATCCTGAATATTTATGATATTTGTTCCTTCAAGTTCAGGATTATTTGGATTAATAATTTCATATCCCAGCATATCTTCTGCAAAATAATAACCCCTGCCTTGATCCCAGGAAAATTGGGATAAAACATCATGAGCAAAGTTTTTCATTTCTTCTAGAGACATCTTTACCATATTAGCTTTATAAAGACTGGAAATAAGCTCAAATCCAATGAGGGTTTTTGATTTAACTTTTCTTTTTAGATCTTCTTCAGCCTTTCCACGGATAAAATGGATATAGGCTACAGCATTATCAACCTCATTCTTTATTGTTGCTTTACCGGATTCTATATATTCCTGTCTGAGTTCATTAGATTTATTTCGAAATTCACTAACTTCCTGTCTAATCCAAAAAAAACCAAGAAGAGGAAAGATTAATAGAATTATTAAAACTAAACTAAATAGATAAATCTGTATAAGACTTATTGGTTTTCTCATGTTATCATTTTAATTTATTAGAAGGGTGTTCTGCAAGAAGCTTTTTACGCTGTGTTACATTTTGAATTTAATAAACAGCTCTTATCTATTATAAGAGCCATTAACTGGCGCAAAAAGTTCTATTCATACAACTCCATTTAGTTATAAGAAATTCTCATCTTTTCATCAGACAGAGTAGGAACTATCAGTTCCTGCATTACACTTGACTCCCAGGTTTTTAAATTTGTATGAGTAGTAAAATACTTCTGGGGAATAGGGTGTGTTCCAACAACCACTTTA
>DAOVSY010000541.1 GCA_030633365.1 Spirochaetaceae bacterium
CGGGTACTGCTCCGATAAAAGTCCCCACTATGCCGTAACGGACTATAGTGTTGCAGTATCTCTTTATATCCGGAAACCTTGGTATTGTCCTGTTGATTTTTGTCTTGACAACTTCAGATTTCGTATGTTTCATGACTGTCATAAGCTCGGCAAAACCGAATGCTCCTACCATTGCAGGAATTAATCCTATTCCACCGGAAAGTGCAATAGTACCAAAGGAGAAACGCACATGGGCATGAATACCTTCCATCCCTATCATAGCTACAAACAGACCGAGGAAACCGGCAATCCACCCTTTTAGAGGATCCTTTGGAGCTGTCAGATTTCCACAGATAACAATTCCGAAAACAGCAAGCCACATAAATTCATATGAAAGAAATTTAAGAGCAACATTTCCAATAAGGGGTGTAAAAAATGCAAGAAAAAGCATTCCTATTACAGAACCAATAAAGGATCCTACAGTTGCTATGCCTATAGCTTCTCCTGCTCTTCCCTGTTTGGAAAGAGGATAGCCGTCTACTGCAGTTGCTGCGTTTGCAGGAGTACCCGGAATATTAAGAAGAATGGCACTTCTTGATCCTCCGTAGATTGCACCTACATACATACAAACCAGTATAAGTACAGCATTCCCGGCATCCATTTTAAAAGTGAGGGTGGTCATTAAAGCCACTCCCATTGTAGCTGTCAGACCCGGAAGCATTCCAACAATAATCCCAAGCTGAGTTGCCCAGAGGACCGCAAAGATTGTCCCGAAAGTCATAAATTTCATGAATTCCTGGCCAAACAATAATAAACCATCAAACATCTTATAATACTCCTTTAATCCATTTATCCGGGAAAGCTAACAAGAAACAGGTATCTGAATACCCAGTAAATACTTCCGGAAGATATTACAGCCAGAAGTAAGGCTACCAATAAAGTTTTTTTCTGTGCTAATAGTCCAACTCCACGCTTGTATTCGAATAAAACTACAAAAGTAAACATATAAATGCCTGTTGCAAGGAGAAAGTGCATTCTTCCAAGAAAGATCAAAGCATAAATTACACTCAGGCCCAGGGTTATAAGGAACCGGTGTGTTGTTTCATCTTTGAACCATGCTGAAATATTAGTACCAGTAATTCCAATACGATAGCCTTTTCTTAAAATTGAGCGGATTAGCATAATGGTTCCCAGCAGAAAAAATACTGCACCCAAAATAGATGGGACTACACCAGGCGCCGAGTAGGGGCTGACATTCTGATCAGCTAAATCCGGCATTTGAAATGAGAGTATCATCACAAAAACACCGAAGAGGACAAGCAGAATCGACATTAAAAAATCTGCTTTCGGCATGTTGCTATCTTTCATGCTTAAACTCCAGTTGTTAAAACCTATAATTATGAACAGACTAAAAAATATGCAGGCCTTCTGTTATAAAAGACCTGCAATGTAAGTTATATCTAATTTACTATGGCCTTGAAATCCCTATAGTCTCAGGTGAGGCTTTTGCCTTCCCTGCATCATAGTAGAGCCATGCTACAGGAGCAATGTATGACATAGCTTTTTCCTGAGCTTCTTCTCCCCATAGAGGTGTAAATATTGCTCCTCTTTCGGCGGCATAGTTTTTTATTGCATCTGAATTAGCTATATATTTATCCCAAAGAATACCGAATGTTTCTATAACTTCTTTAGGTGCACCTTTTGGAATCCAGATACCAAAATAATTCGGTCCGGTTTCATAATCAGGAATCCATTTTTTGATTGAAGGAATAACACCCACACCCTTCATATCCATATCGGTATCTGAAAGAACTGCCAGTGGTCTTAGTTTTCCTGCACGAAGCATATCAGCCTGCTCAACTGCCATTTGAGTTGTTACCTCGGCTTCTCCTGCTACAGTAGCTATTACCGCAGGATTTCCTCCATCGTAAGGAATCATTTTGTATTCTACATCTGTATATTTCTTTATAATCTCCATTGCAATATGCCCTGCTGAACTTTGACCTGCAGTTGCAACACTAATCTGACCAGGTTTAGCCTTGAAGGCAGCCATAAGATCATCAAATGTCTGATATGGGCTATCAGGGTTAACACTTACAATCATAACATTTGCAACACCCAGAAAAATA
>DAOVSY010000391.1 GCA_030633365.1 Spirochaetaceae bacterium
ACAACTGATAAACTATTTTTTAAATCTTTAGATGATGTTTTTATTTCAAAAACTCTGTCATCAAACTCTGAAAGTTCACGGGAATGTATTTCCTTAAAGTTTGAATATATATTCTTAACTTCCGTGCTGACAGAAGATACCTCTATTTGTAACTGTTCAACCTGACTCTGTATTTTCCCAAGAGATTCCATTTGTTTTTTTAAAGAACCTTCTTTGGAAATAAGATCTTTATTTTTACTGGTTATTCCATTTTCCAGTTTTGAAAGTTCTTTTTGAAGAGTTTTTTCCTCTTTTTCAAAATTCTTCTGTTCCTGATCTAATTTTTTTATGTTCCCTTCCAGGCTTTTTATTTTTTCCTGATTTCCAGCTATTTCTACAGCAGCTTCTTTAAGCTGACTTTGCAAATCTGCAAGTTCTTTATTAAGTGAAAAAATAAGATCAGATATACCAGTTTTCTGGGTATTTACTCTAGCCTGATTTACTCTTAAATCTGAGAGAGTTTTTCTATATTCTTCAATTTTACTAATTAAATTTTTATTTTCTTCTCTAAGTTTAGTTGATTTTTCACGTCTTTGAATAATTGATTTTCTAATTATTTCCTGATTTTCTTCAATAACTCTCTTTTTAGTAATAATTCCTTCTGGAGCAAGGAATTCATCCAAAAAAGAAGGAATAGTCTCTCTATAATTAATAATAAGCTTTTCAAGTTCTAAAACACTTACTGTAGCATCTTTTAAAGCTGTTATTACTGTAGTAAATATCTCCTTAATCTCTTTTTCTCCTGATGAACTAAGAGAAACAGCATCTTCCATAAGAGAAATTTTCCCATTCAGTTTGATACTTAAAGATTCGATTGCATTATCAATACTATTCTCTGTTTCTTTTCTAACTTCATAGGAATATCCTGTATCCTTTAAACTGGCATCAAGCTGCTTTACAATATCATCTGTAAGGTTTCGCAGCTGTTCCTGAAGAATAAGATCTTCTGCTTCGAAATTTAAAATTTCCGATTCAAAAGAGGAAACTTCCGTTTCGTTTTCTTTAATTCGTTTATCTGCAGTTTCAATATTTTTTTCAAACCCGGAAATATTTGTGTCCAGTTCTTCTAATCTGTTATTAAAATCTTCCAGATTATCTTTTTTTTCAACAATTAACTTTTCATGAAGCTTTATTTTTGACTCAATTGAACTTTCTCTTGCTCTTTCTGTCTCTATAAGTCTTTTTAGTTCCTCTACCCTTTCAGTTAAAATAGCTATCTGACTTGAACGGTTGTTTTTCTCTATATCTATTCCATAAAGCTTCTTCTGATTTTCAATTAACTTTGACTCCATAGTATTTACCAGGTCAAGGTTGAGTTCGAGAGAGTCATTTATAGAATCTATCTTTTTTTTAAGTTCATCCCTTTGCTCTGATTTATCTTTTAGCTTTTCTTCCTTATTGTTTTGAACTTCAAGAAAATCCTTAAGCTTTAACAGATGCATGTCTAATTCCAGATTAAATATTTCCTCTCTATACTTTCTAAAATCTGCAGTTTTTTCAGACTGCTTCTTTAAATTATCGTAGGATCTTTTAACCTCTCCAAGAATACCCTCAACCTGACGCATATTTTCTTCAGTTTTTTCGAGTTTTCTCTCAGCCTCTGCACCTTTTTGTTTATATTTTGTTATTCCGGCTGCTTCTTCAAAGATATACCGTCTTTCTTCTGGTTTATTGGAAAGGATCTGATCAATTTTCCCCTGTTCCATTATAGAATAGGAAGTTTTACCAATGCCAGTATCAAAAAAAAGTTCTCTTATCTCTTTTAACCTGGCAGGAGTATTATTTATAAAATATTCACTTTCACCGGATCTGTGAAGACGTCTTTTTATTGCTATTTCAGATATATCAATAGGCAGAACACCTTCATCATTAGACATGGTTAGAGTAACCTCTGCAACATTTAAAGCTTTTCTGTTTTCGGTACCATTAAAGATGATATCTTCCATCCTTTCTGCCCTTAACATTTTTGTAGCCTGTTCTCCAAGAACCCATTTTATACTGTCTACAATATTGCTCTTTCCACATCCATTAGGTCCAAGAAGAGCACTAATACCTTCGGTAAATTCAAGTTTAGTTCTGTCAGCAAAGGATTTAAAACCAAAGATTTCCACACTTTTAAGAAACACAGCTACTCCATAATGAAATTAATATTTAAATGACTATATCATAAGGAAGAAGATAATGAAAAGGGAAACCAATAACCGGCTTCGATCACTTCGATACATTTTTGCGGAACAAAAATACTCAGTGACCGATGATGTGCAAAAAACACTCAGCAACCGGTGTATTTGACAATTATATCAAGATAGATTGACAATTATACGGGTACGAATATTATTAAAGAATGAAACTTGTTTGTGGTATAGATGAGGCCGGCAGAGGGCCTATTGCAGGGCCTGTAACAGCTGGAGCGGTAATTCTTCCAATAGAATTCCCTTACAAAATTCTTGATGATTCCAAATTATTAAGTGAAAAAAAAAGAGAATATGCAGCAGGATTAATTATGGAAAAATCTGTTGCATATGGGATTGGATGGGTTTGGCCTTCTGAAATTGATTTAATGAATATCCACAATGCTTCTTTACTGGCTATGAAACGTGCATATTCCTGCTTAAATATTAAAGCTGATTTTGTAATGGTTGATGGTAAATTCATTCCTGATATTGAGGCTGAAACTGTGGCAATTGTTAAGGGCGACATAAAAATAAGGGAAATACAAGCTGCTTCTATTCTGGCAAAAACAGCCCGTGACAGATGGATGATCAGATATTCATGGATTGATAACAGATATGGGTTTGAAAAGCATAAAGGGTATCCTACAAAATACCACAGACAACAATGTATGGAGCACGGTATTTCCTACATTCATCGGAAAAGTTATAAGATACTATAACAACAGGCTGAAGAAGATTTTGCTCAGAAAGCCTTCTTCAGCTATTAAAAAAATTATCTTTTCTTTTTACTTCGGACAATAAAGTCTGCAGCTTTTTGGAAAGATTCAATAAATTCTTCGATATCCTCTTCGAAAACCATTACAGAACGTCTTTCAAAACCCTCTTCGCCGTGTTTTTTACTTTCTATTATATTCAAAAATAAATCACCATTTCTGTTTTCTTTTACATTAAAAAAATAAGTTCTCTTATCAGAATTGGCTCTGGTTGAAAAAACTTCACCTCGTAATCCCATTAGTACTTCCTGTTACATATTAAATTTTTCAAATGGATACTACTCTATCACTTAGTAAGTTGCAACATCTACTTAA
>DAOVSY010000203.1 GCA_030633365.1 Spirochaetaceae bacterium
CATTAACTAAATCTTTTACACTAACTTTTTTATTATTTGGAAATTTATTCATACCAGTTAGTATGGCTAAAATTGCTCTGGCACTTCAAATATATTTTATCCCTACACGTTAATGATTGGAAGGACGCGCAGCGGTTTATTTTGTAGGGGCCGATTTATCGCGCCCATATAAAATAAACGGAACCCCTGGAAAGAATGACCCGTCGTAGGGAACGGTTTTAAACCGTTCCCTACAACGGGTAACGCCCAGAAAAAAATAATTTTAAATTTCCTATTGACAAAAAAAACAATTTCCAATATGTTTCTATTAACAGTAACGTTTCTACATAAAGAAACCTGGAGGATGATATGAGTACAATGGTAAAAACACCTAATAAAGAAGGGTATTTTGGAGAATATGGTGGAGTATTTTTACCACCTGAACTGCAGAAGGTAATGGAAGAAATTACAAATGCATATAATGAAATTCGTCACAGCCCTGAATTTCAGGAAGAACTTAAAGGTTTGTATCAGGATTATGTAGGTCGGCCAAGTCCAATTTTTTATGCTAAGAATTTATCAGAGAAGATTGGTGGTGCTCAGATATATATGAAAAGAGAGGACCTCAACCATACTGGAGCTCATAAAATAAATCATTGCCTTGGGGAAGCTCTTCTTGCCAAGAAAATGGGTAAAAAGAAAGTAATTGCAGAAACCGGTGCAGGCCAGCATGGTGTAGCTTTGGCAACTGCAGCAGCTCTTCTTGGACTTGAATGTGATATTTATATGGGTGAGGTTGATATAGAAAAAGAGCATCCCAATGTTATACGAATGAAGATTCTTGGAGCAAAGGTTATTCCTGTAAAATCCGGACTAAAAACTTTGAAAGAAGCTGTAGATGAAGCCTTTACGGCTTATGTGCAGGATCCTGTTACTCAGTTCTATGCTATTGGTTCGGTAGTAGGTCCCCATCCATTTCCTATGATGGTACGTGATTTTCAAACAGTGGTTGGTATCGAGGCCAAAGAACAATTTGCGCAATCTCCTGGTGGACTTCCGGATAATCTTGTAGCATGTGTAGGTGGTGGATCAAATGCAATTGGATTATTTACAGCTTTTCTGGATGATGAGTCTGTACAAATGCATGGTGCGGAACCGGCTGGAAAAAGTTTTAAGATTGGTGATCATGCTGCAACAATGACCCTTGGAAAACCTGGTGTAATTCATGGTTTTCGTTGTTATCTTCTTCAGGATGATGAAGGTAATCCAGCACCTGTTTATTCAGTAGCCAGTGGGTTGGATTATCCTGGTGTTGGCCCTGAACACAGTTACCTGAAAGATATTAAAAGGGTGGAGTATGTTTCTATAAATGATAAAGAAGCAATTGATGCATTTTTTGAACTCTCCAGAGAAGAGGGTATTATTCCTGCTTTGGAAAGTGCCCATGCAGTTGCATATGTAATGAAACTTGCAGCTACCCTTCCAAAGGATCAGACAATTCTAATGAATCTTTCCGGTCGTGGTGATAAGGATATAGATTTTATTGTAGAAAATTATGGTAAAGAATACGGTATAGACGAGTAATAGATTTTTTCATTTTCTCCTTTCAGCAGCTGTTCTGTCAGGACAGCTGCTGTTTTTTTTAAGAAGCCTTTTTCCTCACATCTGCTATTATTGTAAAATCGTTAGGAATATATCCGGTTACTGCAAATGCATTATCTGTATACTCTCTTATTATATGAAGTACTTCCTTTTGGCTAAAATAGTAGTACTTATCTGAATGAACAACATGTCCTGGATCAAGAAGATTAAAAACAACTTTTCCCTTTGCATGGGCAAAAAAAACAGGAAGAGCTTCTTTTAAAAAAGTTTTATTATCACCCATATTAAGATTAAATATACCGGAACAAAAAATAACATCAAATTGTTTTTTACTAAAAGGTGAATCTTTGAAAATATTTCCCGAAAAAAATCTACCTTTTGGATAAATGTCATAAGCCCTTTCAATCATTTTTGGAAGAATATCTATGCCATAATAACTTAGATTTATATTCTGATTTTTTAGATATCCAAACAGGTCTCCTGTTCCACAGCCAATGTCCAGGAGTTTTTTTCCGGATAATTCCACATTATTAGTAAGAACTTCAAATCTCTTAACCTGACTGTCTAAACTTTCCCAATCCAGTATTTCATACCCCCTGGAATATTTATTTAACAAGGGTTCATAGTGATTGGCTACAATTCTTTTTCTATCTTCCATAAAGTGAGATCATCTCTCCAAGTCTTGAATCTACTAATGTCTTCATTTGCTCTTTAGACATTCTCCATGACCAGTTTGAGTCTTCAAGAGTAGAAGGTTTGTTCATTCTACATTCAGTATCAAGATCTAAAATATCCTGCATTGGAATTATTGCAAAGTTGGATACAGAAGAGAGTACTTCTCTAATTAGATCCCATACAATATCATTATCAGATCTTCCAAAATATCTTCGGACAAGATCTTTTTCTCTGTCGCTTATTGAATTATACCAGCCTCTTGTGGTGTCATTGTCATGTGTTCCTGTATAAACAACTGAGTTTGAAGAGTATGAAAAAGGCAGGAACATATTTTTACTGTCATTATTTCCATTTTCATCAAATGTAAATGCAAACTGAAGAATTTTCATGCCTGGAAAATCAAAATCATCTCTTAGTGCTTCAACATTTTTTGTAAGAACACCAAGGTCTTCAGCTATAATTGGCAAATCTCCAAGTTCTTCTTTAAGGGTTTCGAACATTTTTCTTCCAGGGGCTTTAACCCATTTCCCTGTTTCAGCTGTAGGGGCCTTTGCCGGAACTTCCCAATAGGCTTCAAGGCCAATAAAATGATCTATTCTAAGAATATCTACCAGTTTTAAAGTTCCCTGTATCCGACTGATCCACCAGGAAAACCCATCTTTTTGATGTTCGTCCCATTTATATATTGGATTTCCCCATAACTGACCTGTTGAACTAAAATAATCCGGTGGCACACCTGCCACAACAGTCTGATGCCCTTCTTTATCAAGATAGAACATTTTTTTATTACTCCAAAGATCAGAACTGCATGCAGCAACATAAATCGGGATATCACCAATTATGCTTATTCCTTTATTATTTGCGTATTTTTTAAGATTGTCCCATTGGGTAAAAAAGAAATACTGGAGAACTTTTTTAATTTCTATCTGAGCCTGATATTTTCTGATCCATTGAGCTTCAGCATTTTTCTGCTTAAGAATAATCTTTTTATCCCAGTAGTAGTTCCATCTGGAATCCGCTGGGTGTTCTTTCTCTGCCTGTGCATCATAGTGTTCTTTGATTGTAACAAAGAGTGTGAAGTCATTCAGCCATTCTGAATTTTCTTTGCAAAAACTTTCAAAATCTTTTTTTTCAGCACTCGGTGCTGTGTTCAGAAAGTTATCTGCAGCTTTTTCTAAAAGAGGGATCTTCCAGCTTGTTACAAGGTTATAATCAACTTTAGACGAATTTGTACCGGGGAATGAATCCAGGTCTTTACTGCTTAAGTATCCATCAGTTTCTAATTTTTCCAGGCTTATAAGAAAGGGGTTTCCTGCAAAGGTAGATAATGCTGCATATGGTGAGTCACCATACCCTGTTGGACCCAGGGGGAGTATCTGCCAGAGCTTTATCCCTGATTTTACAAGAGAATCTATAAAATTGAATGCTTCAGACCCTAATTCTCCAATACAATAGTCTGAAGGAAGAGATGTTGGATGGAGTAAAACTCCTGCTGATCGGGGAAAGTTCATTTTATGCTCCTGACAATAGAAATACAACATAGCTTTTACAAATTCAACCCGGAAGTTATAAGATTGACTTGAATTATTGACAAAGACAGGTGTGGTACTATAATTGATATAAATAATAAGTCTTAAAGTATGAAAGGATAAATATTTATTGTGATTAAAGAATATGAAGAGTTGCTTGAACAGGCAAAAATAGATCTTCCTGATAATAAGAGAATGTTAAAGCATATGAAGAAAAAGAGCATTGATAATCTTTTTCAAAAATATCATGAAAAAGTATTTGCTAAGTTTGATTGTTTAACCTGTGCCAACTGCTGTATAACAACTGGACCTATGCTTACGGACAGAGATGTAGAGAGAATCTCAAAGTCTTTACGATTGAAACCAGCAGTATTTGAAGCTAATTATCTGCGTCGGGATGAAGATGGAGACTGGGTTTTTAAAACAATGCCCTGCCCCTTTCTTGGCAGTGATAATTACTGTCTTATATATGATGTAAGACCAAAAGCCTGTAGAGAATATCCGCATACAGATAGTAAAAACATGTATAAGTTATTTGATATTACATTAACAAATTCAACTATTTGTCCAGCTGTGGCTATGATATTGGAGCAAATTAGAGGAGTACAGGTTGATAAACGAAAGGATAAATAAACTAAGAAAATTAATGAAAGAAGAAGGTCTGGATGCCTATATTATAAGCGGAAGTGACCCTCATCAGAGTGAATATACTGCAGAACGATGGACAAGCAGACAATGGATTTCAGGATTTACCGGCTCTGCAGGACTGGTTGTTATAACTGCAGCAAAAGCAGGGTTATGGACAGATTCACGTTACCATCTTCAGGGATCGGCAGAACTGGAAGGTTCAGAAATTGAACTTTTTAAAGTTGGTTTGCCGGGTGTTCCAGATTATCTGGAATGGCTGGCAGAAGAACTTGATTCCGGTTCTTCTTTAGGCAGTAATATGTGGACAACTTCAACAGATAACAGAAAAAAAATTGAAACGGAACTTGCAGGTACCGGGTTAAGCTTTAAGGGTACAAGGGATCTTCTGGATGATGTTTGGTTAGATAGACCTGGTCTTCCAGGAGAAACTGTTTTTCAGCTTGATATTAAATATGCTGGTAAAACCAGAGAAGATAAAATTTTTGACATCAGGCAGTGGATGATAAAGAAAAAACTGGATTGGTCTTTTATCTCATCTCTTTCCGATATTGCCTGGATTCTTAATCTAAGGGGTAATGATATAAATTATAATCCTCTGTTTTTAAGTTATCTTCTTATTGGGAAAGGATCTTTATATCTTTATATTGATAAAAAACAATTAAATTCAGATCTTGTAAAACAACTGGAAGCTGAGAGTTTAATAATTAAATCTTACAATGAGCTTGAAAAGCATATTATTTCTCTTCCTCCTGGAAGAATTAATCTTGATCCTATAACTTCAAGTATTGGTATAAATGATTTATTTACGAATGCCTGGGAAAAAGTTTATGATAAAGATGTTTCTATAGGAATGAGAGCGGTTAAAAATAAAGTAGAAATTTCTTCTCTAAAAAATGCAATGAAAAAGGATGGTGTAGCTTTAGTCAGGTTTATGATATGGCTTGAAGAAAACTGGTCCAGTGGTAATTTCGATGAGGTGGATATTGCTGATAAACTGGCAGATTTTAGAGGAAGTCAGGATGGTTTTATGGGGTTAAGCTTTCCCACAATAGCAGGGTTTAATGATCATGGTGCAATAATCCATTATTCTGCAAAAAAAGAAAGTGCTCATACTCTTAGTTCCCCTGGAGTACTTCTTCTTGATTCCGGGGGCCAGTATCTTGACGGGACTACAGACATTACCAGGGTTCTGATATCCGGGGACATTGCTC
>DAOVSY010000464.1 GCA_030633365.1 Spirochaetaceae bacterium
CTTCCGGATGATAATGTTGAAGATCTGATGGTTTACATTGAAGATAGTAGTGGTACTTATTCTGACGGTAGTAATAGACGTTATAAACTGGCTGATTCTGAGGATGCAATAATTTCAGCAGAAGAAGGAATAGTCTTTTTCCGGGAATCATTAAATGTACGAGCTGCTGTACATTATACAAAGGGAGGAATTATCATTGGTAATGCCCTACTTGGGATAGATGCCTTAGCAGCAGATAACTCTAATAAAATTGATTTAGATTTACCAAATGATGATTTTTTTCTACCAGCAGGAGCTGGAACTAAATTTTATCTGGGACAAGACCTTTTCTATCTAAAACTTTTAATGGATGGGTCTGAAACTGCTCTGCTTCTCTATGAACCAGGAGCATTTTCACCTTTTGAAATGCTGAGTGTTTACTCCCTTCCCTATTTAATACCTGATGATCCTGCCTTATTTAAAACAAGTCTGACAGATATTAATCTAACAAATGGTGAAATTTTAGATACATTAGCAACTTTTGAAGATTATATGGTCAGAGTTTTGTACAACGGAGAATCTTACAGAGACCCTGCAAACCGTTATCCCCTTGCAGAAAAAATAGATACTGATACACTAATATACGAACCTGATAAAATGCTTAATGGCTCACCACCGGATAAAGAACTGTTTTTTCAAAGATTATACCCAGCAGGTGGATATTATCTGGGAGATAATGTTCTTGAGGGCTCTGTTGCTGTTAAAATGAACGGCCTGAACGAATACCGGTACACTTTTAATGCAGACTCCGGAAATGTAACCTTTTTATTTCCCGTACCAACTGACACACAAATAGATATCCAATACAGGACAATGGCTTCTACAGGGACATCAGGAGATCTTCTAATAGCTCTGGGCAGTAAATTCAACTTTTCTGATAATTTTTCCATGGATACAGGCCTTGGGCTTAGATGGAATGTTCTGGATTCAAACTATATAGAGCAGCCTGGAGATGCTTCTGGTTCAATTATAGGTACCGCAGGATTATCCTATAAAGCCGAAAATATAGATTTTAAACTTGATGCAGGAATAAGTATTTACAGTCCAAATACTACAGGTATTTTGCGTTTGGCAGGAATGAACAGTGGAGGTTTCAGTGTGCCAATTTCTGCAGATTTATTATATCCAGCAGCTCCACCTCCATTAGGAAGCTATATTGAAACTGTCTTATCATTTGTACCAGATATCAGTAACCGTGGAGATCTTATCTATAAAGATTTTCATAATTATGATGCCTCTGGAGGCTTTTATCTTGAAGATTATGACTGGACTTCTCCTAAAACTTATCCTTATGCTGATGGAGGAAGAACCGGACCATACATAGCTGGTACTGATTCTGAAATAGAAGGTAATAGTGCAATTTTTGAGTATAGTCTTGGTGATAGTGAATGGACTGGAGGAAGAATTCCTTTAACCTTAGGTTCTTCTAGTATTGATCTATCAAATATCCAGTCAATTTCATTGAAATGGAAACATCTCCCAGACACAGCGGGTGATATTTCTATGTATATCCGCCTAGGCAGTATGAATGAAGATATTGATGATGATTCTTTCCTTGATAAAGAATCCTCAATCTACGACTCTGGCTTTACCTTTAATGATAATACTTACGCCATTAAGATTGGACTTGCTGCTGATGGAAACGGAGGGAATAATCAAATTGACACAGAAGATCTAAATGGTAATAATCTTTTAGATGGAGAAGGTCCTAATATTTCATTAGAGACAGGTCTGACATTAAATGCTGTAACAGACTGGGCTACTCTTACCATTAATCTAACTCCAACTGAGAGAGAAAAATTAAGATCTTCAAATGCATTTGAAATAATTTTGGCAGAAGATGGTGCTAGCTCTGGTGGCTCAGGACGTTTACTTATTGGGGATATTACTTTATCAGGCTCATCATTTATAATAAAACCTGCAGGTTTACAGGAAGTCAGTGTTAAAGAAGTAAATGAGATCTATTCTTCATTACCAAGCCCCCTTCTAACTACATCTTATCCTGAGGTGAGTATTTTCTCTTCAGGATCAGGCGCACAAAATATTACAGAAATTAATTGGGATGCAACTCCTGGTGAATGGGAAGCCACAACATTTGTAGAAGCTGTAGATCTTTTTGATTATAACAAAATAAGTTTTTATATGAAAACTCCTTCGACAATACCTGGAGGCTTAACTTTTTCTTTAACAAATCCATCTGACCAGGGTATTTCTATTTCGTTTATTCCTAGTGGGAACACGAACTGGGTAAAATATACAGTTGATTATAGAAATAAAATTCTCTCAGCAGATGGAACAAATGTAATAGGAGTAACATGGAATAAACAGGATTTTGATTCCACTAATGTTAACCGTCTTACTTTAAGTGCAGATAGTGCTAGTGTAGGATTTCTCCTAATTGATGAAGTCCATATGGAAGAACCAGTAGTCGGTGTCAGCGGAGCAGCAAGTACTGTTTTCAATTTTAAAAAGCCAGGAACTATACTTAATTATAAGAATACAGCAATATTAAGTGATTTTAATTTTGGTAATTCATCCAGTATAAAAGGCCCTAATTTTGCTTCCGGATTTACAGACAACAGAGATTCCACTATTTATACAGCTACAAACATGGATATCTCTCTTTTTATTCTACGTCTTAGCGGAAACCTCAACCTTCAGTGGCAAAATACTGAGCTGTACAGTTCACCTGGACTGTCATTTACACTC